>JASHPP010000452.1 GCA_030038035.1 Trebonia sp. | reverse complement strand
GGCGACACCGCCCCGCACGCGATCTCGCCGGGCACGGCCATCCGGATCATGACCGGCGCGCCGATGCCGGCCGGCGCCGACGCCGTGATCCCGGTCGAGCTGACCGACGGGGGCATCCAGACCGTGTCGATCGGCAGTCCGGCCGGGCCAGGGTCCGCGGTCCGCCGGGCCGGGGATGATGCCCGGCCCGGCGACCTGCTGCTGCCCGCCGGTACCCGGCTCGGCGCGGTGCATGTGGGACTGCTCGCCGCGGCCGGCCACGCCCGCGTGCAGGCCAGGCCGCGCCCGCGAGTCAACGTGATCTCCACCGGGAACGAGCTGGTCGAGCCGGGCACCGCGCTGGTTCCCGGCCAGATCTGGGAGTCCAACGCGACGATGCTGGCGGCCGCGGCGCGCGAGGCCGGCTGCGCCCCGCGGCGGCACCCGATCGTCCGCGACGACACCCGGGCCGTGCTGGCCGCGCTGGAGGAAGCGCTGGCCGACGCCGACGTGCTGCTTACCACCGGCGGCGTGAGCATGGGCGGCGAGCATGACGTGGTCAAGGCCGCCCTGGCCACGCTCGGCACGGTCAGCTTCCGCAAGGTGGCGATGCAGCCGGGCATGCCCCAGGGGTTCGGCGTCGTCGGCCCGGATCGCACGCCGATCTTCACGCTGCCTGGCAATCCGGTCAGCGCGTACGTGTCGTTCTGCCTGTTCGTCAGGCCCGCGCTCGATGCGCTGCAAGATTTCAGATCGGAACGCGCAGCCCCTCGCCCGGCCGTCCTCGCCGGGCCGGTCCGGTCCCCGGCCGAGAAGAGGTCGTTCCTGCGCGGGATCCTGGACGTCCAGGCGGGCCGGGTCGCCCCGGTCACCGGCCAGGCCTCGCATCAGCTTGCCTCGCTCGCCAGGGCCAACGCGCTCATCATCGTGCCCGAGGAGGTCACCGCGCTCGAGGCGGGCGCGACGGTGGACGTGGTGGAGCTGCCATGAGACCGACAACTCTGGCTTCTGGGTTGTTCTGGCGGGGTTGTAGCACCGCCAGAACAACCCAGAACGGCGGGGAGAAGGCCGGGGGGGTCGAATGAATCGTGACAAAGCGCCCTCTTCGGACCAGGCGCTGACCCACCTGGACTCAGCCGGGCACGCCAGGATGGTCGATGTGTCCGGAAAGGACATCTCGGCGAGATCAGCGACCGCTAGCGGCACCGTGCTGCTGTCGGCGGCTGCCGTTTCCGCCCTCCGTGAGGGAACCGTGCCGAAGGGCGACGCGCTCGCGGTGGCCAGGATCGCGGCCATCCAGGGCGCCAAGCGGACCCCCGACCTGGTCCCGCTGTGTCACCCGATCGGCCTGCACGCCGTGGTCGTCGACGTGACCGTCCACGACCGGGGCGTCCAGATCACCGCCACCACCAGGACCGCGGACCGCACCGGCGTGGAGATGGAGGCGCTAACCGCAGTCACCGTCGGCGCGCTGGCCCTTATCGACATGGTCAAGGCCATCGACCCGGCTGCGGTCATCACCGACGTGAAAGTCGAGGAGAAGCTGGGCGGCAAGACCGGAAGCTGGCACCGGCCTTGATCAGGGCCCTGGCACTGACGGTGTCCAACCGCGCCGCGGCGGGGGTCTATGAGGACCGGTCAGGCCCGGTGCTGGCCGAACTGCTCCGCCAGGCCGGCTGCGAGGTCGACGGCCCGGTCGTGGTGCCCGACGGCGCGCCGGTCGAGGAGGCCCTGCGTGCGGCGATCGGGGCCGGATACGACGTGGTCGTGACCACCGGCGGGACCGGCGTGAACCCTAACGATCTCACCCCCGAGATGACCATGCTCGTGCTGGACCGGGAGATTCCGGGCATCGCGGAGGCGATCCGGGCGGCCGGGATCGGAGCGGGCGTCGCTGCCGCTGCCCTCTCCAGGGGCCTCGCCGGGCTGGCGGGCACCACCCTGATCGTGAACCTTCCCGGCTCGGCCGGCGGCGTCCGCGACGGCATGGCGGTGCTGGGTGACCTGCTCGCTCACGTGGTGGAACAGGTCCACGGAGGCGACCACCCGCGGCCGCCGAGCAGCTAGCGACCTCGGCAAGTCGCCACAATAGGTATTCAGCTGGTTTCGTCACACGACCCGATGGCGAACTGGGCGGCGCTCACGTAATGATTGTCATGTGGGACGTTCGCGCGGATGGGTGACGCTCACGGAGTCGTCGCTACTTGACGCCCCCGTGGGCCTTCGCCCCATCAAGGTCAAGGACGCCGCTATCTGGCGCGATGCGCGTGTCCGCAACGCGTCGTGGCTGCGGCCGTGGGAGCCGACTAATCCCGAGACCCCGCTGTACCGTTCGAGCCTGGGCCCTTACGTGGCCATGGCCAGGACGATGCGACGCGAGGCCCGGCGCGGCCTGACGTTGCCCTGGGTTGTCACCTACGACGACCAGTTTGCCGGCCAGCTGACCGTGGGCAGCATCGTGTGGGGCTCGTCCAGGTCCGCCCAGGTGGGCTACTGGATAGACGAGGCCTACGCCGGCCGCGGCATCATGCCGACGGTGCTCGCGATGGCGCTTGACCAGTGCTTCTTCGGGGTCGGGCTGCACCGGGTCGAGGCCACGATCAGGCCGGAGAACCAGGCCAGCCGCCGGGTGGTGGAGAAGCTCGGCTTCCGCGAGGAGGGCCTGCGGCGGAAATGCCTGCATATCGACGGGGCCTGGCACGACCACATCTGCTACGCGCTGACCGTCGAGGACGTGCCTAACGGGCTCTTGCGCCGCTGGCGCAGTACAGTCATGTCAGCCCGGCTCGCCGCCGGGTAACCCCTCGGAGCTTTCTGCCGGGCGAGCCGGCCCGTCGGCACCGTGGCATACCGGCACTGATGTTGTTAGTGTGCGCGCGATCTCGCGACACACCGGGCGGAATGCTCGTCAAGTCCGTCCTGGGCCTTTACGGTGCGTGACGTGGCTACGCCTGTTTCCGTATCTTGCCTGCTGCGAGTACGGCTGTCGGCGTTCCTGCTGCCGGGCCGCCGGGCGGCCCTTTGAGCAGCGCCATTCTCTATATCGCGATCGTCGCCATCTGGGCTTTCGTGCTCATTCCGCGATGGCTGCGGCGCCCGCACCTGCTCGGCGCGGAGAACGCCGAGGCAGACGAGCTGGGCGGCGAGAACTCGCCGGCGGAGGAATACGAGGACCAGGGGGCCGACTGGGCTTACTCAGAGCCGACCGACCGGCCCCGGCAGGCTCCGGCTTACTACTCTGCGCCGCCGCTGTCTCGATCGCGCGTGCTGCAGGCCCGCCGCCGCCTGCTGACGATGCTCGTCACCCTGACCGCAGCGGCAGCGAGCTGCACGATTCTCACGCTCACGCCCTGGTGGGTCTGCGTCCCGCCCGCGGTAATGCTCGGCATGTACGTTCTCCTTCTGCGCGAGGCCGCAATGGCTGACGCCGAGCAGGCGAGCTGGCGGGCGGCCGAGTATCAGCGTGCGCAGGCCGCATACCAGGTCCAGACCGAGCGCGTGGAGATCTCGGCGCAGGTCATCGACATCTCCGACCGGCTCGGCGACCAGCTCTACGACCAGTACGCCGACGCCACGATGCGGGCCGTTGGCGATTAGGCGGTCCTCCGCGGCCTGCATGGTCGCCGGTGAGCGGGAAGTCCCGGCATTTGCTACGCTGACTGGCGTTCCAGGGGCTGTAGCGCAGTCCGGTAGCGCACCTCGTTCGCATCGAGGGGGTCAGGGGTTCAAATCCCCTCAGCTCCACCGGTTTTCCGGACCTATGTTCGATAACTAGTGACCAATCAAGTGACAACGGCGGCGGACTATCCGGCCCTGTTTGTCGCCTCGGCGCCGAAGATGTCATCCATCACGGCGGCGCCTCCGCGGATGGCGGGCACGATCACGTGCCGGTAGACGGTCTCGGTTACGTGCGTGGACCTATGGCCGACAGTGTCGGCGATCTCCTGGATGGGCACACCGTTACGGCTCATGATCGAGACCGCAGTGTGCCGTGCCTCGTGAGCGTCCCAGTGGCCGAGCCCGGCTTCCTGGGTGAGCTTGCTGAACCGCCAGTTGAGAGCCCAGCGGCTGTAGGGCGAGCCGTCCTGGTTGCAGAACACTAGGCCGTGCTCCTGCCATTGCTCGGCTGCCTCATGCCGCTCTTTGTCCTGGAGTCTCTCGTGCTCCTGCAGGGCGGTGACGACGCGCTTCGACAGCTTGAGCGTGCGGCGTGACTGCGGGCGTCTTCGTGTCGCCGTTGCGCCGAGCCGACCGCCAGACGTGGACGATGCCAGCCGTGAGATCGAGGTGGTCCCATCGCGGTGCGCGGAGGTCACCGGGGCGCAGGCCAAGGGTGATGGCGAGCACGACCAGTGCTACCAGGCGACCCGGATCTTCCGTTCCGCCGTCGAATCCCAGCCGAGAGCGGCACGACCGGCACGTTAAGTCAGTGAGGTCAGAGGCCAGGCGCGTGATCGTGGCATCCTTGCTCGGCTTAGTGCCACAGGCAAGATCCCCTTCGCGGCTGGTCGCATGTGTGGCGGCGTTCCGATACTTGCCGATCACGACTACATCGCAATGGCGGGTCACGGTGCCGGTCACGCTAGCGAGCAGTGCGCCAGCTTGCTCCTGGGTCATCGCCCGTGATGGCCTTCGGGGCAGTCGAGAGTTCTCGCGCCATCGCGGAAGTCGCGCGAGAACTTCGGCTACCGGACTCCGCAAGAAGTCCACGACGAGTACTGAACCGGCAGCGTGCAGCATGAATCAGCTCCAATTCCGCTGTCCGGAAAGCTCGGGGCGGCCCAGGTACAAGCCAACACCGGACCCGGTCCCTAGCCGCTGGCGAAACGCCGATCCCATGCTCTTGGCGGACGACACCGGAAGACACGGATGGCATGGATTCGCTTCAGCCGACTGCTTCGGAGACCTGCCTGGCTTCCTGGTCGATGACGCGCACGCCGGGCGCGAAGTGCGTGACCGTGGCGGTCGGCACGAGCCCGATGTTGCTTGTCAGCGGCGCGATCCGGCTGGCGATCAAGACGGCGTCCAGACGGCCGCGCACCTGGTCGGTCCGGGGGTCAGGCCCGTCGTAGCGCGCCGACTGCAGGCCGAGCGAGTCCTCGATCGTGATGAAGTCGAGCAGCCCGTGCTCGGCTTCGGCGGCGAGGTCGGCCCAGTAGGCGGCGGTGAACAGCCGGTCGGGGGAGGCGTCCGGCTCGCGCCAGGCAGCGGGGTGCCACCCGGCGCCGTCGAGCGCGACAGCGAGATGGAGCGGTCGGATGTCGGTCACGGCTCCACAGTAAGCACATTAATCGTTAAATTCAATCAAGAATATAGGGAATATTAACGATCGCCGTTCCGTTAGCCAAGGCGGACGCGCCGCCGCCTGACCAACGGAGCCGAGGACACCAGTCATGACAAAGCAGATCCACCTGGCCGCCCACTTCCCCGGTGTGAACAACACGACAGTGTGGAGCGATCCGGCAGCTGGCAGCCACATCGAGTTCGACTCGTTCGTCCGCTTCGCCCAGACCGCGGAGCGGGGCAAGTTCGACTTCATGTTCCTCGCCGAGGGGCTGCGCCTTCGCGAGCAGAACGGGCTGATCTACGACCTGGACGTGGTCGGCCGGCCGG
Source organism: Trebonia sp. (assembly GCA_030038035.1). The sequence continues at coordinate 20,169 of JASHPP010000452.1, read as the reverse complement.
ACACCTTCACCGTCCTCGCCGCGCTGGCGGCGGTCACCGGCCACCTCGGCCTCACCGGAACCATCAACTCGACGTTCAACGAGCCGTACGAGGTGGCCCGCCAGTTCGCCACCCTGGACCACCTGTCCGGCGGCCGCGCCGCCTGGAACGTCGTGACCAGCTGGGACGCCTTCACCGGTGAGAACTTCCGGCGCGGCGGCTACCTGGCCCAGGGCGACCGCTATGAGCGCGCGCGCACGTTCCTGCGGACCGCGACGGAGCTGTGGGACTCCTGGCACGGCGACGAGATCATCGCTGACAAGCAGGACGGCCGGTTCCTGGCCGCTCCGGCTCCCGGCGCCTTCACGCACAAGGACGCGTTCTTCGACATCGCGGGCCAGTTCAACGTTCCCCGCAGCCCGCAGGGGCGGCCGGTGGTCTTCCAGGCAGGCGACTCCGACCAGGGCCGCGACTTCGCCGCCTCCTCGGCCGACGCGATCTTCTCAAGGCACTCCACGCTTGCGGCGGGCCAGGCCTTCTACGCCGACGTGAAGGGCCGCCTGGCCAAGTACGGCCGCACCAGGGACCAGCTGCTGATCCTGCCCGCCGCCACGTTCGTGCTCGCCGACACCGACGCCGAGGCGGCGCAGGTCGCCCGCCAGGTGCGCCGGGCGCAGGTCTCGCCGCAGACCGCGCTGCGCTTGATCGAGCAGCTGTGGAACACAGAACTGCCCGGCTTCGACGTCGACGGGCCGCTGCCCGAGTTCGACCCGGTTGTCAGCGACAACCTCATCTCCAAGGGCCGCGCCAGCGTGCGGCAGTTCGCCAAGGACCCGGTCGGCCTGGCCAGCGAGTGGCGCGCTAGGGCCGCGGAAGGCAAGCTCTCGGCCCGCGAAGTCGTGATCGAGGTCACCGGCCGCCAGTCGTTCGTCGGCTCGCCGGAGACCGTGGCGCGGATCATCAACGAGTTCGTGCAGGCCGACGCAGCCGACGGGTACATCCTGGTCCCGCACATCACCCCGGACGGCCTGGCGCCCTTCGTCGACAACGTCGTGCCGCTGCTCCAGGAGCGTGGCGTCTTCCGGGCCGACTACACCGGCAGCACGCTGCGCGACCACCTCGGCCTTGCCCCGCTGGGACGGCCGGACGAGACGGGACGGCAGGGCAGGCACGTGGCCGCGAGCGCCGTCTCATGAGGTTCATCACGATCACGCTCATCGTCCACGCCCCCGACCCGTTCACCGGCGCGCAGAAGTCCACGCGCGAGCGGTTCAGGGAGGTGCTCGACAGCGCCCTGCTCGCCGAAGAACTCGGCTTCGACGGGTTCGGTGTAGGGGAGCGGCACGAGCGGCCGTTCGTCTCCTCGTCGCCGACCGTGGTGCTCAGCCATATCGCCGCCCTGACGAGGCGGATCCGCCTGTTCACCGCCGTGACGACGCTGTCCCTGCTTGACCCGGTGCGCGCCTTTGAGGACTACGCCACCCTCGACCAGCTCTCCGGCGGGCGCCTTGAGCTCATCATCGGCAAGGGCAACGGTGCCGCGCAGCGGGAGCTGTTCCACGTCACGCCCGGGGACCAGTGGGACCGCAACGCCGAGTCCTATGAGGTGTTCCGGCGGCTGTGGCGGCACAACAAGATCACCTACGACACGAAGTTCCGTCCGCCGCTGCACGAGGCCGAGGTGTGGCCGCGGCCGCTGCAGCGCCCGATCCGCATCTGGCATGGCAGCGCCACCAGCAAGGCGTCGGTCGACCTCGCGGCCCGATACGGCGACCCGCTGTTCTCAGCCAACGTGACGAACCCGATCGACCCGTACGCCGAGCTGGTCCGCTATTACCGCGAGCGCTGGGCCCACTATGGCCACGACCCCGCGGCTATCGCGGTCGGCGCGGGGACCGCCGGGTACTATTCGGCACACAATTCCCAGGACGCCGTCGAGGCCTACCGGCCGGTCTTTGCCAGGCAGCTGGCGTTCCAGCAGCGCCTCGGGCTGCAGCCGGTCTTCCCCAGCCTGGAGGACTTCATCGAGCGGTCGTCGGCGCTGATCGGCAGCCCGGCTCAGGTCATTGACAAGGTGCACCGCTACCACGAGCAGCTCGGCCACACCGTCCTGCACCTGCACGCCGACGCCGGCGGCCTCACCGGCGCGCAGCATCGGGCCAGCCTCGAGCTGTTCCAGTCCGACATCGCCCCTGAGCTGCGCCGCAAGATCCCTGACCCGCCCTGGGGGTGGGGCGGCGGCCCGCTGGGTGACGATGCTCTGGTCGTTTCGCCAGCCGCGTCAGGAACCCCGGTGATCTCACCGGTCGCCGCCACCGGATGACGAGGGGCCGGGCGGTTTCATTCAACCGATCGGTTGACGATCGTCGCGGGAATCGCTACCATCAACCGTATGGTTGAGGGTCAGGCAGGCATGGACGCGGTGTTTCACGCCCTGGCCAGTAAGGCACGGCGCGACATGCTCGGCCGGCTCGCCGACGGCGAGCTGACGGTGGGGGAGCTGGCTGCGCCGTTGGCGATGTCGCTGGCAGCGGCATCGAAGCATGTGCAGGTTCTTGAGCGGGCGGGCCTGTTGCACCGCAGGGTGAGCGGGCGGCAGCACGTGTGCCGTCTGGAACCGGCACCGCTCGCCCCGGCGTTCGACTGGCTGCGCTTCTACGAGGGCTTCTGGAGCGAGCGGCTGGCTGCCATGCAAGCCCTGTTCGACGACGATTCGACCGCAGCGGAGGAACAGCAGTGAGCGCACTCACCGGCAGTCAGCACGTGGTGCGGATCGAACGCACCCTGCCCGCGTCCGCGCACCAGGTCTATCGCGCCTGGCTGGAACCTGAGCTGATCGGCCGCTGGCTGGCGCCGGGCAGCTACGAGGTGACCCGGGTCGAGGTGGAGGAGCGCGTCGGCGGCCGGTACCGGGTCTGGCAGGCGAACGGCGGGCTACCGGCCGGCGGTTTCGAGTGCCAGATCCTGGAGCTGGTGCCCGATCGGCGGATCGTCTGGCGCTGGGGCTTCGCCGGGCCCGACCGCGAAAACGGGCCGGTCTACGACTCCCGGCTGACCATCACGCTTCGCGACGCCCCCGGCGGCGGAACCACGCTCATCCTGGTTCAGGAGCGGCTTGACGAGCTGGCCGCGGCGCTGCCCGAGGTCGCCGGGCAGGTCGGCTCAGGCTGGGCCAATGTCGTCACCAAACTGGCCGGCATCCTCGGTTGACGCCGCGCCCTGACCGCCGGTGTCACGGTTGCCGCGCATGAGCTTCGCGCCCTCGGCCGCGCTCCCCGGGAGGGCGGGCAAGGTCCACCGTGTTGACAAGGCCGACGCTTATTACGGTGTCTTCTGGTGCGTAGAGGCCGGAATCGGAGGAACCGGCCGCGGCTTTTGCGGCTGCCATTTTCCTGGCTGCCGCCGCGAGGGCCTGACGCTCGATCTTTGAGAACTCGCGCATTCCCCACTGGGTTATCGACTTGCCCGCGGTCAAAGTCATCGCGGGGTCGGCGGCGAGGCGGACCGTGAGCTGGATCTGCCCGGTATTGCCGTGGGCGACCGCGACGCGGGCGTACCAGACGTTCCAGTCGCGTTCTCCCAGCGACTCAGGTGCCATGTCCCGCAGGGCCTCTCGCAGCGATTCGAGGACCTCAAGCGTCGCCCCTGGCCGGTCAGGGGTGCGCATGTGCACCCGCAGCAGCGGATGTCGTCCCGCCAGGCCAAGGTCTAGCCTGCTCTGCCATTTGTCGAGGTAGACAGGGTCGTCACCGGTGTGCCCCGTGTGCCCGGTGTGCCCTGCCGGCCTGGCCGGGTCCGGGTCGCCAGCGTGGTTCGTCCGGTGGGCGAGCAGCAGCAGGACCGCTTTCCCGTGCAGGGTGGTCGCCGTCAGGCCGGCCAGGCCAAGGTCAGGGTCAAGCCGGCTGAGGATCTCGCTCTCGACGCCGACGTGCCAGTCAGTGCAGATGGCCATGACGCGCCATGTCTTGGCCGCGGCGCTCTCGGTCTTGTCGATTCCGCTGGACGCGATGACGTCGAGGTCGCTGGCCAGCACCAGGAGAGCTGAGCCGGTCATGGTCTCGGCCTGTTCGGCGGCGGGCCCTGGATTGGCTACCGCGGGCCGGGGGTTGAGGATCCTGGGGATGCCCTCCGCGACGGTTTGCACGCCGATCACCAGCGCGGGGGGCGGCGTGCCGTTAGCGGCCGGGTAGTGGTGCCCGGCGTGCGGCCGGCCGCTGGCCGGTGCGGCGAGATCGTGGATGTCGTTCAGCAGGGGTGTCAGCCGCTTGATGTCACCATCTTGCAGGCCTAGCTGCACCCGGGCCCACTGCAGGTCGGTGTAGGCGGCCTCTGGCGCGGGCAGCGGCAGCTGGACTTCCAGCACGGTAACCCGCCTGCGCGCGGCTGCCCGCAGCATCATGGTGACCGGGTGGGCACTGACCGGGAGCAGCCCTTGTCCCCGGCCAAGGCCGATGTATACGCCGATCACGCCGGAGACATCGTCCGCCGGAGCCAGCCGGCCAGGGTCAAGAGCGACCTTTATCACCTCAGCAGGCTGCCAGTCTGCTTTGGGCTCATCCCGGAAGACAGCGAACGTGAGGGACTGCCCGCCAGTACTGGAGCGCTGCAGGGCCAGGACGTTGGCAGGGTGCTCAAGGGGAGAGGTTCCCGCGACTGAATTGCCGGCCGCTGAGTCGTCGTCTGGGTAAGCGCCCGAGCTGCCGTCGGCGGCCTGCCTGGCGCCCTGCAACCTGTCCCGCAGCAGTGCCCGGCCGTTGCGCACCCAGTCAGGCATCCAGGATGCCTGCTCGTTCGCAGGTGTGACTGGCCGGCCGCCCTGGAGCAGGGAGCGCAGGGTCTGCGGGGCTGCGTGCTGCCACACGACGTAGCCGTAGGCTTGCCGGCCGACCATCAGCGCGTCCGCTGTGGTGTTGCGCCACCAGCCGCTGCGCAGAACGTCGGTGTGCGCGTAGTCAGGGGTGTCCGTATACAGGGTCAGCCCGCCGGGCAGTTCGCGGTCCGCGGTCTGCTGGCGTCCGCGGGCAAGGGCCCGCCGCCGCATCAACAGCCACAGTCGCAGCAGCACCAGCTGCGCGCCGATGCAGGTGCCAGTCCATGTGATGCCCCAGTCCGCGTCACGGGAGAAGGCGAGCGCGACGGCCAGGATCACCGTCGGCAGGATCGAGGCGATGATCAGCGGGTTGCCGGCCGGTGCCAGCATGCCCCGCACGGTGGACCGGTCCGGTCGTTCGATCCGGCCGACCTGGATGGCCGAGAAGAGGGTCAGCACGAAGGCCAGGACCTCGGCGCTGACCTGAGTGCCGCCCACGTCCTGCGCCAAGGCTCGCGCGGCGATGAAGAAGGCGAGTACGACCGTCATCAGCAGGACGCTCATCCAGCCGGAGAACTGAGAAGTCGAGAAATACTCCGAGTCTGTGACGGCGATGTGGACCTGCATCCTGGCTTCTGTTGGCGTCGCCCGCTGGGTGGCGTCCTCGATCATGCGGGACCGCGCCACCACGATGTCCGGGTTGACGGTCTCGGTTGCCGTTCTCCGCTGCATGGGTACCTCAAGCCAGCCGCCAGGCCCCTGGCTGTCCTGGCTTCCCCAGGCGTCCCCGAGCTCGCGGCGTGCCGCGGGGGTCAGCCCCGCGGCCGAGACGTCACCAAGCACCAGGCCCAGCCTGTCCAGGCGCTGGCGGAATTCCCTGGTGCGGGTGGTGGACTCTTTCCTGGTGATCGCGGGCATGCCATGGGCCACCCCGACGCGGTGGTCCCGCAGCGACTCCCGCACCGCGGCCGCCTTGGCCCCGGCCAGGTCGGCAAGGCTCTGGCTGAGCGGCGTCGGCCAGTCCTGGCCGGCCCCGGCCAGCTGCGCGACCAGGTCGCTGAGCTGGCGTATCGGGCGCGGCTGCTCAGTCCTGACCTCAAGCTCGGCCCGGGTGTTCACCGGCCGGGACGGATCGGGTGATACCCCCTCGGGCAGGTTCACCTGAACCAGGCGGTCAGCATCCGCTGACGGCAAGAGCAGGTCAATCTGCAAGCTCGCCCGGGGCAGCACCCAGTTAGTGGGGTGCAGCCAGCGCCTCAGGCCAGGCCCGGCCCACCTTCGGGCACTGGCCGTGACCGGCCCGGCCAGCTCGGCCGCTCTTTCCGGTGCCTGGTGCAGCGCCCGGCCGGGGACCGTCACCGTCAGCACGGTCGGCGTGTGCGTGCGGTCGGCTAGCACGACGACGATCGCGGCTTCGGCGAACGCGCGCAGCACCATGACCGCCCGCTCGGTGAGGCGCCGCGCGGAGGCCGCGTCCCTGGCGGCCGAGTCGCCGTTCTGGGTTGCCGGCCTGGCCAGCAGACTCGAATAGTCCGCGAGCAGTTCGCCCAGCTCGCGGCGCACACGTCCGATTCTCGGCAAGTGCCCCTCGGCGGCCTGCCGCGGAGGCACCTTGCGTTCCAGGACGTTGGTCGGCACATGCTCGCTGCGCAGCAGACGGTAGATGGCGGCGGACAGCAGCAGCCGGTGATCGCGGGTAGCGCTGAAACCCCGGTCACCCGCATCGGGCAGCCAAGCCTGGACGTTGAGGATGATCTCGGTCAGGGCAGCGGCCACGCGGTGCCGTACGTCCGCGCCGGGAAGGGTCACAAGCGGGCTCCCGCTGGCGTCGGTCACCGTCAGCGTGGAGAACGGATCTGGTTCCGGGAGCCGCCGGTGCAGCGGGGGCAATACCAGGACAGGGAGCCAAAGCTGCCCGACCCGGCCACGGAAGGCCTCATGGGTAATACGATCAAGGTCGACGTCGATCCTTATCGTCGTATCGACGGCGTCGGACCGCGTGATATCGATAGTTTCCGAAGTGGCACGCACCCACTGGTTATCCGCGATCAGGAACAGCAGTTCGCGGCCGAGCGCTGAATCACGATCGTAGTTCGCGTCCTGCCAGCCGAATTCCTCCGGGGTGATCTGGCTCACCATGTATTCCAGCCGCAGCGCGATATCCTGCAGCGTTCCGGCGTCCTGATACGCCCGCGTCCCACTAACAGCGCGCAATACCTGTCCCATCGGCACCCAGGCTGCTGATCTCAAATCGCGAGTACCGGCAGGCGCCGCGTCCCGGCGACGGTGCGGCCGGCCGGAGCCGAGATGGTTATCGCGGCGCCCCCTCCGCGCCACGAGCACCGGTACCGGTAATGCCCCGGCCGGATCAAGCCAGCAGCCTGGCTGCCCTATTCTTGATACCTGAAGTGGTCGCATCCTGCCCCGTTTGACCGAATGCCCCTTATTCAGTCTCGGCGGGCGTGGGGTTATCGCGCCACAGAAGGATCCCATAGCTTCCCGCAGGTAACCGCAGGGCAGCGCCGCGCTGATGGGCGCGTCATGACCAGGTCCGAGGGGTGAACGCGATGCTGCTCGGTCAATTGCTCAGGCGTCACCGCCAGGACCGCGGGCTTTCACAGGCCCGGCTCGCCCGCCGGGCCAACATCAGTGAGCAGACCGTCAGCAACCTAGAGCGCGGCATTTACCTGACCGCCCGGGCGGAAACGGCGCATCTGCTGGCGGACGCGCTGGGCCTGGCGGGTGCTGACCGCGATGAGTTCATGGAGGCGGCCGCCACCGGGCACACCTCGGAGCACGCGCCCGCGGCCGGCAACGGGACGACGACGGTGCACACCCCGCCTCGCGACGTCGCCGGCTTCACCGGCCCTGTGCCGGTGTCCGCACTGGCGGTCCGGTACTCGCTGCCGCCGGATACCGCGGTGTTCACCGGCCGGGATGCGGAGATGAACCGCATCAAGGCCGCGGTGGCCGAGGCCGCCGGGACCACCAGCGCGGTCACGGTGTGCGCGATCGACGGCATGCCCGGAGTGGGCAAGACCGCGCTCGCCGTGCACACCGCCCACCTGCTGCGCGGCCAGTTCCCCGACTGGCAGCTTTTCATGAACCTGCACGCTCACACTCCCGGACAAGACCCTGTGCCGCCGGAGGCCGCGCTGGCGCTGCTCTTGTCGGCTGTCGGTGTCGCCGCGCGGTCCATACCCACCGACCTGGAGGGCAGGGTCGCGCTATGGCGAGACCGGATGGCGGGCCAGCGGGCCCTGCTGGTACTGGACAACGCGGCAAGCAGCGGCCAGGTCATCCCCTTGCTGCCCGCCGCCGAGGGCTGCCTCGTGCTGGTCACCAGCCGGCGGCACCTGGCGGATCTGCCCGGAGCGGTCACCAGGGTCCCGGTGGGGGTGCTGTCCCCGGACGCGGCGGCGGACATGTTCACCCGGCTCGCCCCGCGTGCCGAGGCCGGCCCGTCCGCTCCGCCCGCCCCGCCCGGGCTGTCTGGGCCGCCGGGGCCGCCCGATGCGGTCGCGGAACTGGTCACGCTGGCCGGTTACCTGCCGCTGGCGGTGGCACTGCTCGCCCGGGTCTACGCCAGGCATCCCTCGTGGGAACTCGCCGACCTCATCCGCGAGACCAGGACGAGCGTGCTCACCCTCGCGGCGGAGAAGGACACCGTGGCCATCGCGTTCGAGGTGTCCTACCGGTACCTCAGCACCGGTCAACAGCGGCTCTTCCGCTACCTCGGCCTGCACCCGGGCAGCACGATCGATCCCTACACCGCTGCCGCACTGGGCGGCATCCCGCTCGGCGAGGCCACGGCATGTCTCGACGCCCTCCACCAGGAGGCCCTGCTGACCGAGACAGGTCATCGCCGCTACGTGATCCACGACCTGATCCGCCGCTACGCGCTGGACCGGGCCGCCGCCGATCCCGAGACCGAGCGCGCCAGCGGACTGGACCGGCTGCTCGACTACTACGAGCACACCACAGCCGTCACCGAGGCAATCCTCACCCGTCAGGCCCGGCCTCAGCCAAGCCCGGCTGCGCGCCCCGCCGCGCCGCCAGACGCGGTTCCCGCCGTGCCCGACCGCGCGGCCGCACTGTGGTGGGCACGGGCCGAGCACGCCAACGTGCTCGCCTGCCTGGACCACGTCACCCGCACCGGTCAGCATGCCAGGGTGGTTGCCCTCACCGCTGGTACTGCCGCCGTGCTGCGGCAAGACGGACCGTGGACCGACGCGATCACCCGCCACGCGACCGCCGTGGCGGCCGCCAGGCAGATCGGCGACCGGCTGGGGATGGCCAACGCCCTCGACGACCTGGGAATCGTGCGCCGGCTGAACGGAGACTACGCGGGTGCCGCACTCGCCCAGGAAGAGGCACTGACTGTCTACCGCGACCTCGGCAGCAGCCAGGGCCAAGCCAACTGCCTCAGCCACCTGGGAACCGTGTGGACCCTGGCCGATGACTACGGGCGGGCCGCCGGCGCCCTTGACGCGGCACTGGTCCTCTACCGCACGCTGGGCGATCGCGAGGGGCAGGCCGACACCCTCAATCACCTGGGGGTCGTGCGACGGCTCACCCACGACCAGCGCGGTGCGGCCAAGGCGCTTGAGGAGGCACTGGGCATCTACCGCGACCTGGACAACAAGCAGGGCCAGGCCACCACGTTGACCTACCTGGGCACGATCCGCCGGCGGATCGGCGACTACCCGGGCGCGGCCCAGGCCCAGGAGCAGGCCCTGGATATCCAGCGTGAGCTCGGCAACAAGCAAGGCCAGGCCAACGCCCTGTGCTATCTGGGGACGCTTCACCGGGAGATTGGACACTACGAGCGCGCCGCCCGGGAGCAGGAACAGGCGCTTGACATGTACCGGGAAATCGGCAGCCGGCTGGGCCAGGCCAACACGATGTCCGAGCTGGGGGTCGTCCGCCGGATGGTGGGCGACCACCCGGGCGCGGCCCAGGTCCAGCAAGAAGCACTGGACATCTACAAGGAGCTCGGCGACCTCGCAGGTCAGGCCATGTCGCTATGCGAGCTTGGCGCACTGCGCCGGCTGGCCGGAGATTTCATCCGCGCTCAGGAGCTGCTTGAGCTGGGTCTGGGCATCGTCGAGGAACTCGCAGACGTGGCCGAGGCACTCGACGAGCTGGGGACGCTGCACCGGGTTCGCGGCGACCTGGACCGGGCCGAGGCATGCCACCGGCGGGCCCTGAACAGTGCCCGCGAGGTGGAAAGCCAGCTGGACGAGGCTCGTGCGCTCGCGGGCCTGGGCCGCTGCGCGCTGGCTGCCGGGCGCGGGGCCGACGCGCTAGCCATGCTGACGGAAGCGCACTCGATCTTCGCGCGGATGGGCGTGGCAGAAGCACTCGCAATTTCCGCGCTGCTGGACGGGATCGCGGGAACTGAGGGAAAGCGCTTAGCCCAGCCAGCCCGCCCTCGTGTCACCCGATCGGGCGTCATGACAGTGTCGCCTCGATCGGGAATGCTAGCTGTGCGCCAGCCCGCGATCTGTTGACGCCGCGGCGCCGGCATGCATCACGGCGCCGGCCTGCGGCCGATTCGCCCTGGGGGGGCCTCCGGGGGGGGCTTGGGTCCCCCGGGCCGGTTACCGGCCCGGGGGACCCAAGCCGGGGCGGTCGGCCGCGGCCCGGGCGAATGACCGGTACGGCGTGATCTCGTCCGGCTTGATCACGCCGTCTTCGATCGCGCGGGCGAGCAGCGCGTCCTTGCTCGCCGCGCTCCGCCCGGTGGCCGCGTACTTGGCGCGCGCCCGGCTGATGTACTGCCGGACCGTGTTCTCGCTGATCGACATGCGCCGCCCGACCGATGCTTTCGACATGCCCTGGAACCACAGCAGCAGCGCCTGCCGCTCCTGCTGTGACAGCGCCGGCCGGGCCGGGCGCTGGTCGGCGAGCATCGCCCTGGCCTGCGACCGGGTCACGTAGGGCCGGTCGGCGGCGGCCGCCAGCACGGCCTCGACCAGATGCTCGCGGCCCTCCTCCTTGGATACGTAGGCGTGCGCGCCGTAGTCCAGCGTCTCCATCACGATCGCCGGATCGCTGTGCCCGGAGAAGGCCACCACCCGGTATCCGGCTCCCACCAGCCCGGGGATCTGCGCGGTGACCAGCTCGCCGGACAGCTCCAGGTCCAGGATGATCACGTCGACCGGCGGCCGCGGCATGGCGCTGAGCCCGGTCAGGTCGCGGGCCGTCTCCACCAGCCGTACCCGCCGGCCGGGGTCGGACCTGATCCAGGACGCCACCCCCTCGGTGACGACCGGGTGGTCTTCGATGATCGCTACCGTCACCGGTTGTTCCATCGCGCCTCCGCCCAGAGCATGCCGTCGTCTTGCTGCTGTTCGATCGCGACCCCCTCGCCCGCCACAGGCAGCGGGACGGCGGCGCCGGTGTCGGCGACGAAGCTGACCGCGACCCCGGCGGCCACCGCCGCCAGGGTGATCCGCGCCTGGCTGCGCGCGGCGGTCAGGATCGCGATGGCAGCGTCGGTGATCACCCGCCGGGCCGGGCCGGGTACCTGCGGCAGCTGCCCGGCCGTCTCGATCTGGACGGCAATCCCGCGCCGCTCGGCTACATCGGCACTCGCGTGCAGTTCGTGCACGAGCGATCCCGGTACCTCGTCGCCCTCGGCAAGCAGCCGGCGCAGCCGGGCCGCCTGGACCGCGCACCTGGTGCGCACCCGCGCGTCCCCCGGGTCGGCCGTGCCCGCCGCCAACTCGGCGACCAGCGGGACAGCGCTTTCCTGCAGCGCCAGCCAGCGGGCGTGCCGGGCGGCCCGGATGATCTCCGCGGTGGCGGCCCGCTCGCGGGCGGCGTGCTCACTCTGCGCCGCCGCGGCGGCATGGCCGGCGGCGACATTCAGCGCCCTGACCCCGGCGGCGACGGCCACCTGGGCGCCGGTCGACCAGGCCAGCACGGCGAGGAACCCGGCCAGGTCGGTGCGGTGCAGCCCGTCCCACAGCTGCACGCCCAGGGTGGCCAGGGCCTCGGCGGCGAGGAACAGCGCAAGCTCGGCGAACCGGCGGCGGAGCAGCACGAGCACGCCCGTCCAGCCGGCGCTTCCCCACGCCCAGTTGACCGCCAGCATCTGGCCGGCCGGGCTGGCCGCCGCCGCTGCCGTGCTGGCGGCCAGCGCGATGAGGGCCACCGCCCAGGCCGGGCGCCAGCCGGGCGTTCCGCGCAGCACCAGGACCGACCCGGCGGTGATCGCCAGCGCCATGGCCAGCCACATGGCGCACTGGAAGGCGAATGAGCCGTAGGCCGGCCGGTTGTGCAGCAGCTGCCCGCCCGCTCCGGCCAGATGCCAGCCCGCGACCAGGAAGATCACGGCGATGGTGAAGGCCCGCTGATAGCGGCCGGACATCGTCGCGGTCGGCTGGACGGCGGTCATGCCGGCCAGCTCACGGTGACGGTCGTGCCCGCGCCGGGACGGCTGGCGATCTCGGCCCGGCCGCCGGCGGCCAGCATCCGCCCGGTGATCGACTCGCGGATGCCCCGGCGCGATGGCGGGGTGGCGGCCGGGTCGAACCCGCGGCCGCGGTCAGTGATCTTGACGACCGCCCAGCCCGCGCCGCCGGTGACGGTCACTTCCGCCTGGGCGGTTCCTGCGTGCTGCTCGACGTTGCGCAGCGCCTCGCCGACGCAGGCGGCGAGCTGGTCGGCGACCGGAGACGGCAGCGTGACAGGGCCGAGCTTCAGCCGCACGGCCAGCTCATCGGTGCTGGCCGCGGCCCGCTCCAGCTTCGGTCTCAGGTCAGTCAGCGACGCCAGCCCGCCCGGTGCGGCCGGGGTGCCCGCGAGTCCTTGCAGCACGCGCAGGTCCCTGGCCGCCTGCGCGGTCAGCGCCGGGGACGGTTCCGCGAACGCGCCGGCCGCGACCATGGTCAGGGTCGACAGGACGGTGTCGTGCAGCTGGCGGTGCTGTTCTCGCTCGTCAGCGCGCCGCGCCTCCTCGGCATGGATCTGCCGCTCGGTCTCCAGGCCGGCGGCGACGACCGCGTCCGCCTGCCGGGCGCCGCCGCGGATCACCGCCAGCAGCCCGGCGGCGACGAGCGTCTCCACCACGAGCAGAAAGGCGTCGACGGGGCTGCCTGCGCCGAGCCCGTAAGCGATGACCACGATCCCGGCCGCGGGCAGCCCGAGCCACGGCCGCAGCGCGATCTGCAGGATGTACACCGACGTGCAGGCCAGCGGCAGCATCCAGGTGGTGTTGTCCTTGATCAGCACGGCCGGGACCACGTGCTGCTGCGCCAGCGCCAGCGCCGAGATGACCGCGGCGTCGGCCAGCACCACGGCCGTCGTCAACCCGGACCGCCGGATCCGCCAGGTGAAGAAGGCCGACCACAGGCAGAGCGCGGTCAGCAGCGTGCCCAGCCACCAGCCGGAGATCTGCCCCGTTGCGGCCAGCACGGCTACCGCGGTGAACAGGACCGCGCCGCCCAGGCGCAGGGCGACCGCGTACCAGCCGGCCAGCCAGTACAGGGCCTGGTCGGACGGCCCCGCCGGCCGCGGGCGGCGGGCCCGCCTGCGGCGGCCCGCGGGGGGCCGGATCTGCCCCCCGGCGGAATCAGCTGCCGGTTCCACCGGACCAGTATGCGGCCACGGCACAGGGAACGGCGACGTTTCCGCATCCAGGAGGCCGGCGCCTCGGGCATCGACGTCCTCATCATTGGCCCCGGCCCCCTCAGGGCCGCTGGCTCTTGACACGGCAGAACGGGCGAAATACGGTCCCGGCAGATCGGCGGTGCCGAATCGCGAGCCGACAAACTCGGGGAGTTCGATGAACGATCCCGCGGGCCTCCCGTACGACCGGCAGGGCCTGATCCGCCTCACTGACCGCTACCTCGCCGCGCTCGTGGCGAACGACCCGGGCGCCGTGCCGCTCGCCCATGGGGTGCGGACCGTGGAGAACCTGCGGCCGGTCAAGCCGGGCGAGGGCCTGTGGGCGACGGCGCGCGGCGGCCCGGCCGATTTCGCCGTCCACGTGCCCGACCCGCAGCGGCAGACGGCCGGCTTTATCGGCATGCTTGAGCAGGATGGCGGCCCCATCCTGCTGGGCCTGCGGCTTTCGGCCGGAGACGGCCAGATCGTCGAGGCCGAGCATGTGTTCGCGACCGACCTCGCCGAGGCCAGCCTGGCGAACCTGCGGGTGCCGCGCCCGGGCCTGCTTGCCGAGGTCCCGCCCGGCCAGCGGCTGCGGGAGGAGGACCTGCGCGCGATCGGCGCGAGCTACTACGACACCCTGGTCGACAATGACAGCAGCCTGGCCCCCTTCGCCGCCGACTGCGAACGGCACGAGAACGGGCGGGTCACCGCCGGCCCCGACATCGGCGCGCCGCCGCCAGGCAGCAGCTTCCCCATGGTCCCTGGCGCGTGCGCGGCCCAGATCGACAGCAAGGCGTTCACCTACATCGCCGCCATCGACAACCGGCGGGTGTTCGCGGCCGACCCGGTGACCGGCCTGGCGATGGGACTGTCGATGTTCCGCCATCCGATGGACAACGTCCCGTACGAAATCATCCTCGCCGACGGCACCACCACGATGCACACGCCGGCCTTCGCCCCGTTCGACCTGCCCGCCGCGCACATCTGGAAGATCGGGCCTGACCACCAGATCCACGAGATCGAGGCGCTGGGCTTCATAGCGCCCTACGGCTCACCGTCCGGCTGGTGACCGGTACGGCAGACGGACGGAGACCACGCATGCGGATAGGCACCTCGGCCGTGGAGACAGGCGGCAGTCAGGCGCTGGCCAAGCTAGCCGATCAGCTCCGCCGGGCAGCCGACGACGGGTTCGCTTCGGTCTGGATGGCGAACATCTTCGGGCTTGACGCGCTGACCTCGCTGGCGGTAGCCGGCAGCCAGGTGCCGGGCATCGAGCTCGGCACCGCCGTCGTTCCCAGCTACCCGCGGCATCCGGCCGCACTGGCGCAGCAGGCGCTGACCACGGCGCTGGCGGTCGGACCCGGACGGCTGGCACTCGGCATCGGGCTGTCGCACAAGATCGTGATCGAGGACATGTACGGGCACAGCTTTGACAGGCCCGCCCGGCACATGCGCGAATACCTGTCGGTCCTGCTGCCGCTGCTTGACGGCAGGCCGGTCAACGTCGACGGGAGCACGCTGAGCGCGCACATCGGCCTGTCCACGCCCAGGGCGGGCCGGGTGCCCGTGCTGCTGGCCGCGCTGGCACCGCGGATGCTGAACCTGGCCGGCGGGCAGACCGACGGCACGGTGCTCTGGATGACCGGGCCCGCCACCATCCGCGACTACGTGGTCCCGGCGATCTCGGCCGCCGCCGCTGCCGCTGGCCGGCCCAGCCCGCGTGTCGTGTGCATGCTGCCGGTCTGCGTGACCAGCGACCCGGCCGCCGCCAGGGCGACCGCGGCGGAGGAGTTCGCCATCTACGGGCAGCTGCCGTCCTACCGCGCGATGCTGGACAGGGAAGGCGCGGCCGGCCCCGCCGACGTGGCGATCGTCGGCGACGAGGACGCGGTCGCGGCGCGGATCCTGGCGCTCGCGGACGCCGGGGTGACCGACTTCGTCGCCGCTGCGTACGCCCGCGGCGAGGACAGGGAAAGGACCCGCGGCCTGCTGAAGGCGGTCATCGCGCAAGCGAGCCCGGGCCCCCGCTAGCGGCCCGCTAGCCGTCGCGCGCATACTCAACGTCCGGGGTTCAGCGCCCGCCGGCTGCTTCGGCCACCGCGGTCGCGATCGATGGCCCCTCGGGCCTGACGGCCGTGCCTGCCACCAGGGCGGTTGGCGTCGACTCAACCCCGAGCGCGGTGGCGCGTGCGGTCACATACGGCGGCCAGTCACGATAAGGGGCGGCGGCGGTGAAGAGACTGCTCGCAGCGGCCGGTTAGGCTGCTGCGCATCGCCCGCCGGCGGCGGCCGCGACCGCCCCGACCGAGTCGGCCGTGACCCCGGCGGGTGCCCGAATGGGAGGTGCGCGATGTCCTCGAGCGTCCACTTGGTGGGACGCGACAGGGACCTCGCTGTCCTGCGCGCGTTCGTCGACCAGGCCGCGGCGCGTGGCGGCGCGCTCGTGGTGTCCGGGGACGCCGGCGTCGGCAAGACCGCCCTGATCGAGGCGGCGATATCCTACGCCGTCACCGCCGGGCTGCGGGTGCTGCGCGCGACCGGCGCCCAGTTCGAGGCGAACGTGAGCTTCTCCGGCCTCCACCAGCTGTTGTTTCCGCTGCTCGGCAGCCACCTCGACCAGCTGGACGACGTGCATAAGACGGCGCTGCGCAGCGCCCTGGGGCTGCATGAGGGCGCGGCACCGAACTGGATGACGCTGTCCCACGCGGCGCTGGAACTGCTCGCCAGGGCCGCCGACAGCACCCCGATCCTGATCGTGGTCGACGATGTGCCGTGGCTTGACCGGGCCAGCGGCCGGGTGCTCGCGTTTATCGCGCGCAGGACCGCCGGCACCAGGATCGGGTTCCTGGCGACCATGCGAACCGGTGAAGAGGGCCTGTTCGACCACGCGGGCATCGGGTCGTATGAGCTGCGGCCGCTGTCGCACCTCATGTCGGAAACGCTGCTTGACAGCCGGTACCCGGCACTGACCGCCCGCGCGCGATACCGGCTGCTGTCGCAGGCGCAGGGCAACCCGCTGGCGCTGCTCGAACTGCCCATCGCGCTCGGCTCGCGAAGCGCCGGCCGGATATCCACCCAGCCGCTGCCGCTGACCAAGCGCCTGCAGGCGGTCTTCGCTGGCCGGATCGGCGGCCTGCCGGCGCGCACCCGGCAGGCGCTGCTGCTTGCCGTCCTTGACGGGACCGGGGATCTGACGGCCCTGCGGCACGGCGAGCCGGCCTCGGAGGCCGGCGACCTGACCCCGGCCGATCGGGCACAGGTGATCTCGATCGACGGCGCGGCGGCCCGGGTGTCATTCCGCCACCCGCTGATCCGGTCGGCCGTTGTGGAACTCGCCACCGATGACGAGCGCAGGCGGGCCCACCAGATCCTCGCCGGGCGGCGCTCAGCCGAGCCAGCCCGGCGCGCCTGGCACCTGGCGGAGGCGAGCACCGGGCCCGACGAGAACGTGGCCTTCCTGCTGGAGCAGGTAGCCCACGCTGACCTGTACCGCGGCGACTCGGTCAGCGCGATCACCGAGCTGCTGCGGGCCGCCGACCTCAGCCCGGCCGGCGCCGACCGGGCCAGGCGCCTGGCGCAGGCCGCGTACCTCGGCGCGATCGTCACCGGGGATCTGCGGGACGTGCCTGCCCTGCTGGACGCCGCCCGGCTGGCCGACCCGCAACACGGGGGTTCGCTGGCCGGAGCCCTCGCGGGCGCGTACCACCTGCTGAATGAGACCGGCGACATCGACAACGCGCATCGCCTGCTCGTCGGCGCGATCGAGATGCTGCAAGACCCCGGCGACGCGGGCAACAACACGCTGGTCGAGGCCCTGTACACGCTGCTCATGGTGTCGTTCTTCGGCGGCCGGGCGCAGCTGTGGCCGCCGTTCCACGCCGCCGTCGCGCGGCTGCGGCCGCGACCGCCGCAGCTGCTGTCGATCCTGGCCCGCACGTTCAGCGACCCGGCCCGGCTTGCCCAGCCGGTCCTCGGCCAGCTGGATGCCGCGATCGACCGGCTGTCGGCCAAGACGAGCCCGGCGCTCATCGTGCGCACCGCCATCGCCGGCAGCTATCTCGACCGCATCGCCGGCTGCCGGGAGCCGCTGTGGCGGGCGGTCCGCCACGGCCGCGAAGGCGGCGCGGTCACATCGGAGATCGAAGCGCTGTTCCTGCTCGGCCTCGACGCCTACTTCACCGGACGGTGGGACGACGTGCGGGCGCTGGCCGACGAGGGTCTGGCCCTGTGCCACACCTACAACTACTCGCTGCTGCAATGGGTCGGCCAGTTCCTGCTGGCCCTGGTGGCCACCGGCCGCGGCGACCACGCCACCGGCCGGACCCTGACCGAGCAGATGAGCCGCTGGGCGGCGCCCCGCCGGGTCGGCGTCGTGGCCGCCTACGTGTGGCACGTCAGGACCCTCGACGCCCTGTCCCGTGGCGACTTCGACGAGGCGTACCGGTGCGCCAGCGCGGTCAGCCCGGCCGGGCAGCTGGCCTCGCATGTCCCCAACGCCCTGTGGCTGATCATGGAGCTGGTGGAGGCGGCAGCCCGGTCCGGGCGCTCCGGCGATGCCGCCGCCCACGTCGCGGCCGCCCGCGAAGCCCGCATCGGCGGGCTGTCGTCACGTCTCGCGCTCGTCCTGGCCGGGGCCGCCGCGATGGCCGCGTCCGACCGCGATCACCGGGACCTGTTCGAGCAGGCACTGCTGGTGCCTGACGCCGACCGCTGGCCCTTCGACCTGGCCCGCATCCAGCTGGCGTACGGCGAGCGGCTCCGGCGTACCCAGTCCCCTTCCGATGCCAGAACCCAGCTCAGCGCCGCCATCGACGCCTTTGACAGCCTCGGCGCCGTCCCGTGGGTGGCACGGGCGGACGCCGAGCTGCGCGCCACGGGCATCCATCGCGAGCGGCCCGGCCCTGGCCGCCCTGGCGACATCGGCCTTACCGCGCAGCAGCACCAGATCGCTGAGCTCGCCGCGGCGGGCCTGTCCAACAAGCAGATCGCCGAACGGCTGTTTCTGTCTCCCCGCACCGTCGGCTACCACCTGCACCAGGTCTTCCCCAAGCTCGGCGTCACCTCCCGCGCCGCGCTGCGCGACGCGCTGGCCGCGGCACACCAAGCCGGCGGCGAGACGACCGGCCCAGCCGCGCGGGACTGACCGGTCATTTGGCAGAGGCTAGCCGTCGGCCGGTGCTCATAGCGTCGTACGCAGGTCCAATCACCGAACGCAACTGGAGGAACACAGATGAGCACCACAGGAAACGTCGTCCTCGTCCACGGCGGCTTCGTCGACGGCTCCGGGTGGCAGGGCGTCTACGACGCCCTTAAGGCCGACGGATACGACGTGGCGATCGTGCAGAACCCCACGCTCTCGCTGGAAGGCGACGTCGCCGCCGCCCGTCAGGTGATCGACGCCCAGCCCGGACCGGTGACCCTGGTCGGCCACTCCTACGGCGGGGTCGTGATCACCGAGGCGGGCAACCACGAGAAGGTGCGGTCGCTGGTGTACATCGCCGCGTTCGCCCCGGACAAGGGCGAGTCGGTGAGCAGCCTGCTCGCTGACCCGCCGCCCGGAGCCCCGGTGCCGCCAATCCTGCCGCCGAACCAGGGCTTCCTGTTCCTGGACCGCGGCAAGTTCGCCGCCTCCTTCGCCGCCGACGTGCCTCGCGCCCAGGCCGAGTTCATGGCCGACTCGCAGGTCCCCTGGGGCGTGGACGCCCTCAACGGCGCGATCTCCCAGCCGGCCTGGCGCGCCAAGCCGGCCTGGTACCTCGTCTCCGGCGACGACCGCATGATCCCGCCGCCGGCGCAGCGCACGATGGCCGAACGCATCGGAGCGACCACGGTCGAGGTGCCCGGCGCCAGCCACTCTGTCTACATCTCGCACCCCGCCGCCGTGGCCGACCTGATCAGGCAGGCCGCGGGCGGCTGAGCCCCGGCCGGCTGACACCCGCGGCAAAGACGGACGCAACGGTCCGTTCGAGATGAAATTCATTATTCCGAACGGACCGGGGCGGCTCTGGCGCGCGATCACGGGACCCTGGACAGGCGTGCCGGCCAGGCCCCGGGGTATATCCGTTTCCACAACGGAGACGGAGGTAGGACAATGGAAACCGCGCAGCCAACCTGGCAGCCGCACGAAAAGCATGGCAGCCTCACCACGAAAAGCGACCTGCCTGACACGGTTTTCGCTTTTCCAAGGCAGCGGAAGGAACCGCTGACCGACGCTACCCATGTGCGCAATGCGGTCGCACGCTTCGACCAGGTCATCGACGTTTCCGATGCCGACCGCGCCGTGGCGTTCGCCAACATCGAGAAGGCCGCCGACTACTACGACGTCGACCTTTCGGAGACCAATTGGAAAGAACTCGGCGTTCACCCGCAACCGAACCGAGAAGAAAGTGCGAAAAAGGGCGCGCAAACGCGCGTGCGCACAGGAGAAGCCGAGGAAGCCGCGCGCAAAGGCGCGGCGACGAAAGAACGGCTCGGCATTGCCGAGGAAGCGGCCAAGAAGGCCGCGGCGACCCGCCGCCGCGAGCGCGAGGAGGCCGAAGGCCGCCCTGACGCTTAGCCGGTAAACGGGCCCGCTCCTTTAGGCGCGCGGCTTGTGCAGTCCGCCCTCGACGCCGGGTGAGCCGGTCCCCAGTTGCGGGGTCAGCGTGCAGTCGCCTGCTCCGGCCCTGCGCTGTCCCGGCTGCCCCGGGCACATCGGGCACGTCGGGCACGTCGGGCGCCCCGGGCGCCCCGGCCGCGCCGCGGTGTCCCCCGCCGCCGGG
>JASHPP010000451.1 GCA_030038035.1 Trebonia sp. | reverse complement strand
CGGTCGCCCCCGCGTGGCGGCCCCGCCTCGGCGGCCGCGCCACCGGGCTGCGGGTCGCGTCGGTGGTGGCCGGCGGACCGGCCGAACGGGCAGGGCTGCGCGCCGGGGACCTGCTCCTGACCGCGGGCGGGCACGCGGTCGCGACCGCTCAGGACCTGCAGCGGCTTATGTTCGCCGAGTCCATCGGGCGTCCGCTGGCGATCACCGTGATGCGGAACGGGGCGCTCGTGGACGTCATCGCGGAGCCTTCTGAACTGGTAGCCGCTTAGCCAGGGGCCGGCGGTCGTTGCGACCTACGCGGCGCTGGCCGGCCTGCGGCAGGCCTGGTCGAGGAAGCGGCCGATGTCGCGTCGGCTGGCCAGCCGGACAAACCGCAGATGGGCGTTGGCCGGGTCGTTCGCGGCGGCGGAGTACCTGGCGCGGTCCTCGGCGTGCTTGTGCCAGGCCCAGGAGATGACCGATTCTTCGGGGTTCCAGCTGAGGAGGTTCGCCCAGCGCTCGCGGTTGCCGTTCCACAACTGCTGACGTCCGGCCACCCGCCGCAGCGTCCGCCAGGTGACCTGCCGCATCACGACGGCCTTCGGCAGGTCGAGCCACACCACAGTGTCCGCGCGCCCCCAGACGAGCGGCCGAACCGCGCTGTAGTTGCCGTCGATCACCCAGCCATCCGCGGCCACTCTTGTCGCGACAATCCGCCGGAATTCTTCCCTCGGCAGCGGCTCCCAGCCGGGCTGGTGGTTGACCCCGTCGAGTTCCAGGTACGGCACGCCCAGGATCGCGGCTAGCCGGCGGGCCAGCGTGGACTTGCCAGAGCCTGTGGTTCCGACCACCGACACCCGTCGCACGATGTCGGAACCTAACACGCCGCCCACGGTGACGCCATTCGTTTTCCTGTGCGGGGGCCCCGCCCGGCGCGACGTCCCGCCAGGCACCGTTCCCGTCGGCCTCGTTCCGGTCGCGCGAGCGGGCATTATGCCGCATCCGGGCCCAGATGGCAAGGCGTTGTCCACAGGTCGTGGACAAATCGGACAGGTTATCCACAGGCGGGGATGGCGCCTACCCGGGCGTTGGGCGTTCCGGCACGGTGAAAGTGCGCACCGGCCGGCAGACGCCGGACGCGTGCGGCAGCGGCGGAGAGCAAGTTCAACAAGGGAGAACGGCGATGAGCCAGACTAACTACATCGTGCTGTCGGGGTACGTGACGGCGGAGCCCAAGCTGAGTTTCACCAAGTCGACGAGGACGCCGGTCACCCGGATCCGGGTGGGCTCGACGCCCCGCAGGCTGGACCGCGGGACAGGGGAGTGGCGCGACGGCGAGACCTCCTACTACAACGTGACCTGCTGGCGCAAGCTCGCCGAGAACGTCACGGGATCCCTGCGCAAAGGGGACATGGTTCTCGTCCGCGGCAGGTTCCGCACGAGGACCTGGGTGGACGAACAGCAGCACACGAGGGTCGAGCTCGAGATCGAGGCCGAGTCGGTGGGGCACGACCTGTCCTTCGGGTGGTCGCACTTCAACCGGGGCGTGCACGTGCCGGCGAGCGCGTCGCGGGACCTCGCGAACGGGGAGGCGATCAGGCACGACATGGCGCCGGACGAGGACCCGGAGGATGGCGAGTTTTCCGGCGGCCCAGACGATTACGGCCGCCTGCCCGGCGACGAGGGCTACGACGGAGGTCTTGCGGCGGGAGCGGCGGCGGACCGCCTTGACGACCCGCCAGCGCCGCGGTATGCCGACGAGGGCCAGTCCTCCGATGACAGCCCCTTCGCCGAGCTGGCCGGGGATTTCAGCCAGCCGGTGCGCGAGCCTGCGCCGCTGTAGGGACGCAGCACCCCGAAGGCGCATTACCAGGGTGCCGCACGCAGCGGGAGATTACTCGGGGCGACTAATCGGCTACGCGCGGCACCCAACATGCGGGTTCTGCACACAGCGCGCACGAGATGCATCTATTGTGTTACCTAGAGTTACCTGCAGCGCTGGGCGGAATCGGACGTCGGGGAAGTCATGGCAGCGACAGGCGGAGGCATGTCAGCAGTCCAGGACGTGATAAGACAGCGGCAGCGCGGCTTCCGGCGGTTCGTCCGCTGGCCGTGGTACTGGCCGCTGCTCACGCTGCCGCTGCCGCTGATCGGCTACCTCTCCGCGGTGCTGCTCGCCTATCTCGCCCTGGCGGGCTGGGAACTCGGGAAGACGCCGCTGCGCGCGGGGGACATACTGCTCTTCGTCGCGCTGATGGGCTGCGGCGCGGTGTGCATCGAGGCGACCAGGCGGCTTGGCCAGCCCACCGGCGTTTCGAGGGACCTGCTGTCCGCCTGGTGGCTGCCGGTGGCGCTCCTGCTGCCGCCGTTCTACGCGCTGGCCGCGCCCGCGGTCCTTGGCCTGCTGCTCTTCCTGCGGGTGGGCCGCACTCCCATCTACCGGCGGGTGTTCAGTTCGGCGGCTCTGGGCCTGGCCGGGGCCTGCGCGTCCATCCTGTTCCGGTGGCTCACCCCCATCGCGCAGCAAGGCGAGGCGAGCCGCTGGCTGACGTACGCGCCGCCGCACGTGTGGTTCACCAGGCCGCAGCAGGCGGCGCTCGCGGTGGCGTGCGCCATCGTGTTCGCCGTGGTCAACACCTGCCTTGTCGCGGTCGCCGCCTGGCTCGCCGAGCCCAGCGCCAAGCTGGCCGACATGCTGTGGGACCGCGAGCGAATGCTGCTTGACCTGACCGAGACGTGCGTGGGCATCCTGGTCACGATCGCGTGCGCGCTCAGCCCGCTGCTGCTGTGCGTCGCGCTGCCGCCCGTGGTCCTGCTGCAGCGCAGCCTCATGCACCAGCAGCTCAAGGCGGCGGCGCGGATGGACGCCAAGACGGGCCTGCTGAACGCGGTCGCGTGGCAGCGCGAGGCCGACGTGGAGATCGCGCGGGCACAGCGCGCCGGCGCGCCGGTCGCGGTGCTGCTCGCCGACGTCGACCACTTTAAGAGGGTCAACGACACGCACGGCCACCTCACTGGCGATGAGGTCCTGCGCGCGCTCGCCGCCGAGCTGCGGCAGCAGGTCCGCGAGTCCGACCTCGTCGGCCGGTTCGGCGGCGAGGAGTTCGTCATCGTCCTCCCGAAGACCCAGGCAGAAGAGGCATGCCGGATCGCCGAACGGCTCCGCCGCGGCGCGAGCGCGCTCAAGGTCCCGGTGGGGGACACCGCGGTGTCCGTCACGATCTCGATCGGGGTGGCGGTGCTCGGCCGCCACGGCGATGACCTGTTCGAGCTGCTTGCGGCCGCCGACCTCGCCCTGTACCGCGCCAAGAACACCGGGCGGGACCGGGTATGCCTGTACGACCCGGCCGACACCGCGCCTGACACCAGCCACTGACGGGAAGCCTCTAGGCTTGAAGACATGCCGGAGTTCATTTACACCCTGCGCGGTGTCCGCAAGGCGCACGGTGACAAGGTCATCCTCGACGACGTTACGCTGAGCTTCCTGCCAGGGGCGAAAATCGGTGTCGTCGGACCGAACGGCACCGGCAAGTCCACCCTGCTCAGGATCATGGGCGGGGTCGAGCCGGTGTCCAACGGCGAGGCCCGCCTGATGCCCGGGTACACCGTCGGACTGCTCGACCAGGAGCCCCGGCTCAACGAGACCAAGACCGTGCTCGGCAACGTCGAGGAAGGCGTCGCCGAGACCAAGAAGCTGCTCGACGCGTACAACGAGATCGCCGAGAAGATGGCGGTCGACTACTCCGAGGAACTGCTCGAGCAGCTGGGCAAGCTCCAGGAGCAGCTCGACCACAAGGACGCCTGGGACCTGGACAGCCAGCTCGAGCAGGCGATGGACGCGTTGCGCTGCCCGCCCCCTGACGCGGAAGTCAGGAGCCTGTCCGGCGGCGAGAAGAGAAGGGTCGCGCTCTGCAAGCTGCTGCTGCAGCAGCCCGACCTGCTGCTGCTTGACGAGCCGACCAACCATCTGGACGCCGAGAGCGTGCAGTGGCTCGAGCAGCACCTGGAGAAGTATCCGGGCACGGTGGTCGCGGTCACCCACGACAGGTACTTCCTGGACAACGTCGCGCAGTGGATCCTCGAACTCGACCGCGGCCACGCCTACCCATACGAGGGCAACTACTCGACCTACCTGGCGACGAAGGCGGCCCGCATCAAGGTCGAGGGCGCCAAGGACGCCAAGCGCCGCAAGCGCCTGGACGACGAACTTGACTGGGTGCGGTCCAGCGCGCGCGCCCGCCAGGCGAAAAGCCGGGCAAGGCTCCAGAAATACGAGGAGATGGCGGCCCAGGCCGACAAGAACCGCAAGCTGGACTTCGAGGAGATCCAGATCCCGCCGGGTCCGCGGCTGGGGAACCTTGTCGTCGAGGTCACGGACCTGTACAAGGGCTTCGGCGACCGGATGCTGTTCGAGGACCTGAGCTTCAGCCTCCCGCCCAACGGCATCGTCGGCGTCCTCGGCCCGAACGGCGTCGGCAAGACCACGCTGTTCAAGATGATCGTCGGCGAGGAGAAGCCGGATGCGGGGACCATCCGGATCGGCGAGACCGTGCAGATCTCCTACGTGGACCAGAACCGCGAGCGCATCGACCCGGACAAGAACGTCTGGGAAGCGATCTCAGACGGCCAGACGTTCATCCACGTCGGCAACGTCGAGATCCCCAGCCGCGCGTACGTGGCGGCGTTCGGCTTCAAGGGCGCCGACCAGCAAAAGCCCGCCGGGTTGATGTCCGGCGGCGAGCGCGGCCGGATGAACCTCGCGCTCACCCTCAGGCAGGGCGGCAACCTGCTGCTGCTCGACGAGCCCGCCAACGACCTCGACGTGGAGACCCTGGCGAGCCTGGAGAACGCGCTGCTTGAGTTCCCCGGCTGCGCCTTGATCACCAGCCACGACCGGTGGTTCCTCGACCGGGTGGCCACGCACATCCTGGCCTGGGAGGGCGGCGCGAGCTGGTTCTGGTTCGAGGGCAACTTCGAGGCCTATGAGAAGAACAAGATCGAGCGGCTCGGCGCCGAGGCCGCCCGCCCGCACCGCATCACCTACCGCAGGCTCACCCGCGGCTGAGGCGGTCGCAAGGCTGCGGCTCCGCTCGTTTTAGTTCATCCCGAACGGCCACGTGGCGCCTCCTCGCGGCCAGGGTCGCTGCGAGTGGTGTCCCGGCGCGCCACGTCGCATTGCGCCTGGCCAACCGCACAAGGCCCGCGGGCAACCTTGACACCGAACATGGTGCTAGCCAGACTAGCACCATGAGGGCTGCGCCCCCGATCGCCGCACCCGCCGCGCAGACACCGGCCGAGGCGGACGCGCTGATAGCCGAGGCGCGCGCGCATGCGCGGCGGCGACGCAGGAAGATCGCGCTGGTGGTGATCGCCATCGCGGCCGCCATCGGCGGCGTCCTCGCCGGGGCAGGGATCTTGCCCGGCGGCCGAGCGGCCCCCGCGGCACGCCGGGGCCCCAGCCGTCCCGCCCCGCTGACGGCGCACACCGGCGCGGTGACCGGGTACATCGATCCCTGCCAAGGACTAGGAATCGCCAGGGGCCCGGAGCCCTACGCCGCCGGAACGGTGACGGCGCTGCGCGGCCACCAGACCTATGAGCTGGTCGGCAGTGAAAGCAACAGGACCTACCAGACATACCGGCTCGTGCTGCCGACCGCCGTCGCCGCCCGCCAGCACGTCAGCGAGAACCACAGGTTCTACTTCGATCTTCCGCCAGGCCAGTACGTCCTCGTCGGCCGCTATGCCGACGGCAACGCCACCACGCTCCTCGACGTGTCAATCTCCGCAGGCCGGGTTCTGCACCAGAACCTTCCGGACTTCTGTAAGTAGTCCGGGCCGGCCAACGAAGGGCTCAGGCAGGGGTGAGGCCGATGTCGCCCCGCCCGCCCGCGCTTGGCCCGTTCTCGGGCACGGCGTTGACCAGGCTGTGCGCCGCCATCACCAGGTAGTCCCACAGTTGCGCGTCCAGCGCCTCGTCCAGGTTCAGTTCGTCCAGCGCGGTGCGCATGTGCCGCAACCAGGCGTCGCGTTCCGCCGCCCCGATCCGGAACCGCGCGTGCCGCATCCGCAGCCGCGGGTGGCCGCGCAGTTCGTTGTAGGTGGCCGGCCCGCCCCAGTACTGGATGAGGAACAGCCGCAGGTGCTCCTCGGCGGGTCCCAGGTCCTTCGCCGGATACACCGGCCGCAGCACCGGGTCGGCGGCGACTTCCTCGTAGAACCGGTGCACCAGCCGGGTGAACGTGTCCTCGCCGCCGACAGCCTCGTAGAAGGTCCGCGGCGGCGGTGCGGTTTGCTCGCTCATATCGGTATCACCCTAACCCGCGCTCGCCGCCACGCGACTGACGGTGCCGCGGCGCCGGCGCCGCGGCCTCCTCAGCGGCCGTCCCTATGCCGGCGGCGTCGAGGGCGGCCTTCACCCGTGCGCGCATCTCCCGCTCGACCTCCCACTGGCGCAGCGGCGCGGTCTTCACCACGATCCGCATGGTGATCTCGTCGCTTGACACCTCCTGCGCGCCCCACACCTCGGGCTCCTCAAGCATGACCATCCGCCAGGGCGGCTCGCTCCACATCGTCCCTGCGGCGTTCGACAACAGGGTCCTGATCGTCGACAGGTTAGCCGTGTAGGGCACGGGGAAGTCGATCACCGCGCGCGCCCAGCCCTGGGATTCGTTGCCCACCTGTTCGATCGCGCCGTTCCTGACATGCCAGACGATGCCGTTGATGTCGCGGAGCCGGGTGATCCGCAGCGTGACCGTCTCCACCGTGCCGGTGGCGTCGCCGACGGTGATCACGTCCCCGACCCCGTACTGGTCCTCGAGCAGCATGAAGATGCCAGAGAGGTAGTCGCGGACCAGGTTCTGCGCGCCGAAACCGATCGCGATGCCCACCACGCCCGCGCTGGCGAGC
Source organism: Trebonia sp. (assembly GCA_030038035.1). The sequence continues at coordinate 7,343 of JASHPP010000451.1, read as the reverse complement.
AGCGGGGCGAGGTTGATCCCGAGGTCGCCGAGCACGACGCATCCGGCGATGCTGAAGATCGTGACCGACGTCGCGCTGCGCAGGATCGAGCCGAGTGCCAGCACCCGCTGGTGGCGACGCTCGGCGAGCAAGGCGCGCTCGGCTCGGGCCGCGGCGGCGGCGACCTCCGCGTGGCTAGGCCCGGTGCTCCCGGGCTCGGCCGCGCCCGGAGCCTGCGCCCTGCGCTCGGCGGGCACCGAGTTCTCTGCTTCCGCGACAGCGGCTGCTTCGTCGGGCGTGAGCGACTCCGGCAGCACCGCGGCTCCCGCCTCGTCGCCGCCCGGCGCACCGCCGTGCCTGCGCCGGGCGAGCAGCCGGCCGGGGGCGAGCAGCGAAGGCGACACCCCGTTCCCGAAGTGCGGCAGGATGGTGTCCGCCGCCCGCTCGGTGATCCGGTTGATCAGCCGGTGCAGCACCGCCCGGATGATCAGCGCGAGCACGATGACATAGCCCACTCGCAGCAGCAGGTGCACCGGCCCGGCGAGGAAGTTGCCCGCCACGCCCGCCAGCTGGCCGTCGTGCGTGACGTCCCACACCAGGCGGCAGGCAATGCCCGGGTTGCCGCCGCAGCTGCCCGTGAGCGTGTCCGGCGCGTGGTCCGTGCCGAACATCGCTGCCTGGACGTGCCGCACCACTGAAAGCCTCCCGGGGGGAACAGGACCGCTCCAGGTGAGGCTACCGGCGGACCCGCGACGACGGGGCCCGCCCGCCCGAACCTGTCCCGCCCGAACCTGTCCCGCCCGCGCTACACCCCGGCTTTCTCCTTGCGCGCGCGGAACAGCAGTCGTTCCCCCGCCGTGATCGTGATCTCGGCGAAGCCGAGCGTCTGCAGCCGGGTCAGCAGCGCCGCAGGCTCGACCGGGTTGTAGGTGTCGCCCGCGTGGAAGCGATGCAGCTGGTCGCTGGCCAGGCTGTCCGAGCCGACCAGCGTGCCGCCTGGCCGCAGCACGCGCAGCGCCTCCGCCAGCAGCGCGTCCTGCAAGGCGCGGGTCGGCACGTGGTGCAGCATCGTGAACATCCCGACCGAGCCGAACGAACGGTCCGGATACCCCAGCGCCGTCGCGTCGCCCGCCACCGCGCGGACGTTCGTGCCGGCGAACCGCGCCCGCAGCGCCGCCGCGGCGTCCGCGTCGAGTTCCACGGCGACCAGGCGGCGGACCCGGTGCCGCAGCCACTCGGTCGCCGCGCCAGGTCCTGGCCCGATCTCCAGCATGTCGTCGCCGAGGTCGACGCCGGACGTGACCGCGGGCAGGATCTCCTCGTGCAGGTAGGCGGCCCATTCGGGCGTGCCGAGCAGCTTCGCGTGGTTCTCGTTCACGACATGTGACGCTACGGCCAGGGCGCACGCCCTGCTAGCGCGTAGGCTGCCATGTTGTGTCGTCAGCCGGTCAGGGTCGCCGTCCGGCGAACGTGCCGGACGGCATCGTCGTGGCGGCTTTCCCCATGCCCGGCGGCACCGTGTTCAGCTGGCACATCCACGTGGACCACCAGCTGGCCTGGGCGTCCAGCGGCGTGCTCACCGTCCTCACCGAAGGCGCCACCTGGGTGCTGCCGCCGACCCGGGCGCTCTGGATCCCGCCCGGGGTGCCGCACGAGACCGGCGCCGCCAGCCGCGCCACCATGCGCAGCGTCTTCGTCCCGGCGAACCTGTCGCCGGTGAGCTGGACGGCGCCGACGCCGGTCGCGGCCAGCCCGCTGCTCGCCGAGCTGATCGGGTACCTCGCCGGGCCGCTGCCCAGCCAAAAGCGCGCCCGCGCCGAGGCGCTGCTCGCCGACCTGCTGGAGCCGGTCCCGCTCAAAACGCTTGACGTCCCGTTCCCGGACGGCCCGCTCGCCGGGGCGGTGGCAAGGACGCTGCGCGAGGACCTCGCCGACCAGCGCACGCTGGCGGACTGGGGGCACGCGGTGGGCGCCAGCGAACGGACGCTGGCGCGGGCGTTTATCGCGGAGACAGGAATGCCGTTCGGCCGGTGGCGGACGCTGCTGCGGCTGCAGGCGGCGCTGCCGCTGCTCGCGGTCGGCGAGCCCGTCGGACGGGTGGCCCACCGCGTCGGCTACCAGACCCCGAGCGCGTTCGTCGCCGCGTTCCGCCGCGAGACGGGCCTGACCCCGGCCGCCTACTTCACCCGTCCGGACAACGGGAAAGATCCTCGGCCCTCCAGGGTCAACAGGCGAGTTCCTACAGGCCAAGGCCGCTCGTCAGTTCATCATTGAGGTTACTGTGAACCTCTTACCCGGGCATCCAGGCGCCGCATGGGGACACAACCCCCTATAGGCGGACACGCCAAGCCCCCAACTGGGAGCCCCAGCGCTCCGGCGCGCCGCCTCGCAATTGAAGCGACATACGAACTGTAGCCCCGGGGGTGTGCCGCGCGACGCCACACGGCCCGGAACCGCCCGCCGCGCCGATTCGGCCCAGCCCGGCCGCCGCATCACGGCACCGAAATCCGAGACCAGCGCGGGCCATCTCAGCTCTTAGGCAAGCTGCCCGCACCGCAGGGAATGGCAATATGTCCGTCTCCTAACAACTGCCCAGGCGGGCATCGGCGCTCCCGGCAGCACGCATGCGGGCACGCCCTAGCGGTCGAGTCCCCGTAGCACCGACACTCGGCCAGAGCAACTTACGACCCCCGAACCGGCAGGCATGTGGTCGCGCAGGCACGAAGCCCAAGGCGCCAGAATGCTCATGGTCAGCAGAATGTCACCACCCCTCGCTACCCTCTTGCCGTGGACCAGTACCTCTACCGACTCTTCGGGGCAGACGGCACGCTGCTCTACACAGGCGTGTCCGACGACTGGACCCGGCGTCTCCGCCAGCACTGGCAGACCAAGCAATGGGCAGTCGAAATCCTCCGCGTCACGCTGGAGATCTACCCTGACCGCGTGGCAGTCCTCGCAGCCGAGCGCAAAGCCATCAAAGCTGAAAAACCTCAGTTCAACATCCAGCACAACCACCGCCACAGCCCGCCGGTCCCCGAAGCCCCCGCCAGCCCCATCACCATTACCGACATCCTTATCATTACCGCCCTCGTCGTCGCCGCCGGCTTCATCATCTACGAGCTGTCGCAAGCAGCGATCGAGAAGTACCGAGCTTGGAAGGCCGATCGCGAAGAATTCCGCGAATGGCAGCACGCCCGAACTGCCGGGGAGAACCAGCCCGGCCAAGACGACAACTGCGATAGCGCCGAAGTCACCGTAGTTGTCGCGGCGCTGACCCCTATTCCTCAGCCTTAAGGAGGCTGTACTTGTCTGAAGCTGTCGATTTCGATGCGTCCGCCAGTGGCGCTGTCATAAGTGATGAGGTCAGAGCAGACTTCCAGCAGCCCGTTGCCATTCTTCTCGGTGCTGGAGCAAGCATCGAGGCCGGTATACCGGGATCCTTTGGCATGACTGACGAGATCGTCAGAACCATTAATGACTATCCTGTATACCAATATAATCACCAGGGCTGGGCACTAAATTTTGTATGCGGGGCCCTGCAGGCGCACTCAACCTCAATAGGTGGCAGCTACCACGATTCGCTAGACGTAGAATACGTTGCTTCTGCCGTCGCTCTCCTCGCCACACGTCATCGTCACGAAGCAGCGGCGTTCGTACAGCAGTGGAATCCAGTAATTCAAGAAATAGAGATACCCTCAGCGCCTCCTTTTATCGAGAACAAGTTCAAAAGCGCCCTAAGTGCGGGCGCGTCAGCAATCCAACGGGCAATCGCAAGTGGCGGCAAGCAGGGTGTGGGCAATATAAAGTCAGCAATGGAACAGGGCGCTGCTGGCTTGCAACAGACGATATCTGACCTGATTGACGCTCGATCAGGGCGTCAGAGCACGCGAGTATATGAAGAATTGCAAGAAACGATGACAGCGGTTCTATGCGAGAAGGTTGCGATATCAGGTAACTCCGCTGTCGAGTACCTAAGTCCTCTGGTAAAGAAGGCCCGTTCTCAAGGCTCTTTGGTGGTCGGGACCTTGAACTATGACCGGTCCATTGAAACGGTGTGCACTGCACATGGCCTGCCGTACTCGACTGGAATTGAAAGCTGGTCCAGCAATCGGACATTCGAATCGGTGACAGAGGGAATCCAACTCATTAAGCTGCACGGAAGTATCGACTGGGTCGATCGCGGAGGTGGTTATACCGCTGCTGGCCGCCTGCCCAGCATGCAGGTAACCGTGCAGCAATGGTCTGGACGCCAGCAGGGCAAGCCGATAATAGTATTCGGCCGGGACAAGCTTAGAGCTAGTGGCCCGTTCCTTGACCTGCTGCGCGAGTGGGAGACGCAGATCCAGGAGTTCAATATTTTGCTAGTGGTAGGCTATAGTTTCCGTGACGACCATATAAATGAAACCATCAGTCGATGGCTGAACGAGAATAGCGATCGACAGCTGTACATCGTTGATCCGGGCTGGCCCATCACCATGCGGCACTCCGATGAGTTTCGATACATTCTCTATCGCCTACTCGCGGGGCTCTCGGCCACGGCTGGAGGCCCACCAAAGCGACTTCATGTAATTAGAGCTAGGACATCTGAGGCTCTGCGGCTACTGTTCGATCCTCCGGCTTGACCGCGCTGAAAAACTTCGACATCCTCTAGCCTGCGGAATACCTATATTTCACCGTCTGAAGGAATTCGCGTGCGACATCCCTAACTTCACGATCTCCAGTGTCGATGGCTTGCTGGTATGCCGCACGGGCACCATCGATATCGCCCTGCTGCTGCGACACAATCCCTAGGCTGAGCAATGCGCGCGATGCGACATCCGGGCCGCCACTGTCAATGGCCTGTTGGAACGCCGCACGGGCACCATCGATATCGCCCTGCTGATCAAGCAGAACACCCAGACTGAGCAATGCGAGGGATGCGGTGTCCGGAGCACCACTGTCAATGGCCTGTTGGAACGCCGCACGGGCACCATCAATGTCGCCCTGCTCATTGAGCTGAGCACCCAAGCCAAGCAGTCCGAAAATCGCTTCATCCTCGCGAGGCGATACGGTATCGCCATCACCAATAATCCCGGCTAGATCCGGGACGCGCTCAGCGCCTACACTATCAATGAAGCCATTCAATTGCGACACAGCACGCGAGAGTTCTTCTGACGAGATATTTCTGGACGATGCGTGAACAAGGTTATTTCGAAGATCCAGATTCCTTAGCAATGCGGACAGCTTGTCCCCAGAATAACCTAGAGCCTGGCTGTACATTTTCAAGATCCTGGACAGCGGAGCCGTCCTGTACTCCTGGTCATTCGTGCTCTCGGCAAGCTTCGTACGCATCAATCGCTCTAGCATGATCCATTTTCTTAGAAACTCTTCCTTAAGCGCCTCCACTTCCAGCTCCGAACGTTCTGGCGCAGGAGAGGACCAGGTAGCGGTGGCAGCAAGCGCCGCTATGAGTGCAGTGAGCCCCGTAATGATGCCAGTAAGCGTCCGCACGAGACTTGACTGGACAAATAGAGCACCTATCGAGAACGCCAGCGCTAGCAACGCCAGTGGGACTATCGCCGCCAGGCGTGCGGTGCGAGCTTTTCCTTTAGGCCCCATGGTTACTGTTCCAAGTGTGACAGAAGACACCTACGACCGCGCACACGGCAAAACCTATTGCGGCTACAGGCTTAGCAATGTAGCCGGCGAAGCCGCCGGCCGCAAACGTCATAACATACTCTGCCAACGATAGTGCGTGTTGCTTAACAGATCGTGGTGGCTTAAGCTGCCCGTTCCTAGCATTCAGGTCCGCCAAAGCAATTGCTGTATCCGTAATCATCGGCGGTCCAGGATTGAGTTGCCTTGCTCTTTCTGTCCTTGTGGCATCTTCCAGGATCCGGGACCCGTAATCCGTCACAACCCTCTCCAGGGCAGCCCGCGTCTCCTTAGGAAGGCCGCCAGTTCCCACGACCACCAGGCGAATCTCATCGGACATGGGCTAATCGTAGGCGGTTTCACAATCAGCCGCCTACATGGCGGGTGCTCAGATGCCATACCGACACCGTGCTTGCCCGATATGAGAAGATTTCGGTCTGCTCGTGTGGGGTGGTAAGCCTCTAGACGGCACACTGTACCCACACAACCGACACATGCTCGCGGCACAGCGGAGCGCTCACGCGTCCGGGCGGTGTAACCCTGCCCATCCCTACAACCCCCCGCCCGCCTGCGGCGGGAGCGGCTCCGTTGCGTCTGCGGTGTTCCCGACCTCACCCCCACCCCAAGAGGGACCCGAGGGCGAGGTCGGGAACCCCTCCGACTCCACTCCGCCGCAAAAGTCAAACTCAAGATCAAAGACCTAAAGTCAAACCCGGCACCAGGCCAGTGCACCAGTCCGCTCGCCTGGAAGGTGCATGCAAGGGCAGGGCCTATCGGTCCGTGTTCTGTTGTGGGGTGACGTAGGTGCCGCGGCGCTTGACGGTGAAGACCAGGCCTTCGGTGCGCAGGACCTCGATCGCGTGGAGGACGGTGTCGCGGCCGACGTCGTAGGTGCCCTGGAGTTGCTTGACGGAGGGCAGCGGGCCGGCGTGCCAGTCGCCGGCGGTGATCCTGGCGCGCAAGATCCCGGCCAGCTGCTGGTAGGCGGGGACGGGCGAGCCGTGATCAACTGTCACACGGTCAACGTAGATCAGTCCAGTGCTGTGCTGATCAGCGGCCATCTCTGATCTGAACTGCTCTGATCTGCTCTGCTAGCATGGATTGCATGGCGGACTGGACAGACCAGGTTGTCCGCAAGGAGAAGTTCCTGGCGGCCCATCCTGAGTGGAGCATCGTGTTCGTGAAGTCGGCGGGCTACTTCGAGGCCAGCCGCGACGACCCGAACACGGTGATCACCGACTACGAACTGCGGCACCTGCTGGACCGCGTGGAGCAGGCCACCCGGGCAGGGTAACCGCCGGCCCGCTGCCAGCGCTCCGCGCGACTGGCGGCACGTAATCAGCCGGTAATGCCGTGCGCCCTGTGGGCCGCCTGGCGCCGTGCCACGATGGCCAGTGCGGGCAGCACCGAGTCAGCGCGGGAGCGGTGATGGCTGCAGTCACGGGATTAGCGCCAGACGATGCGCCGCAGTGGGTGCCGCGTCGCGCGGACGCGGGCAGTGTGCGCCTGTCCGGCCGGGACGTGTCCGGGCTGCTGCTGTGCGCCGAGCATTACGCCGCCCCCTATGACCTGCTGGCGTGCGCGCTTGGCGTGCGGCCGGCGCGGCTGCGCGGGATCGTGGCCCGCTGGCGCGCCGCCGGGTACGCGGCGACCGGGACGCTTGGCCCGGGTCCGGCGTGGTGCTGGCTGACCGGCGCGGGGATGGCCGCGTGCGGCCTTGCCTACCCGGC
>JASHPP010000450.1 GCA_030038035.1 Trebonia sp. | reverse complement strand
ATGTGACCGCCCATTGCGATCGCCAGGGCGCCGGCCCTGCGGGTGGCCGCTTAGATAAGTCGTCGATGCAGGAGCGTGGCGACCGTTACCGCGACGACGAGCGTCGCGCCATAGAACACATCGGACACCCAGCCGGCCACGCCGAGTAGCTCAAGGCCCAGGATTCCTGTGGCAAGAAAGTAGATCGCCACGAAGGTGCCGATCGGATTGAACCGGCCCGGCTGGATCACGGCGGTTCCCAGCATCACCGTGGCGAATGTCGGAAGGAGATAAGTCGCGCTTGAGTTTGGGTCGAACCCTCCGATTCCCGCGCTGGTAAGCATCCCGCCGAGTCCGCATAGGAGTCCGCCCATGACGAACGCCCCGAAACGAATCCGGTTGACCCGGATACCGCTGAGGCGGGCCACTTCCGGATTTGCGCCGACGAATCGCATGCGCCGTCCCAGCGGGGTGCAGCCGAGGATGTAGGTGAAGATGAGCACGAAGGCGACCCCGTAGTAAAACGAGACCGGCAGGCCGAGGACGTCCTTGAGGTCGATCGACGCGAAGGAGCTGCTCAGCCCGACAACCTCGCCGAGGTGCGATATCCACAAGGTCAGGCCCAGGATGAGGGTCCCCGAGCCGAGGGTCACGACGATCACGTTGACGCCGAAGTAGACGATGAGAACGCCGTTGAAGGCGCCGGCCGCCGCCGCCGCCGCGACCGACACCACCGACGCCGCCGCCACATTCCATCCCTCGTTGACGACCAGCACGGGGATCATCGTGGCGGTCAGGCCGAGCACCGAGCAGATGGACAGGTCGACGTACTCGCCGATGATCATCGTGCACAGCAGGCCGAGCGTCAGGAAGACGAGCGTCTGCTGCGAATCGAAGATCGTCTGGAATGTCGGGCCCCGGAAGAACAGGCCGGGTTCGGCCAGCGAGTAGATGACGATCATGATGACCCAGATCCAGATGATCGCCGTGCGGGGCGCGAACTCCCTGACGAACGCGACGCCAGGGCGCTGCCGGGTCGGCGCAGCGGGGGCCGTTACCTCGCCGATCACGGAAACTGGCTCTTCCATCGCGTGGCCCTCCTGCCTCGTCGGGACGTTCACGTCAGTCACCTGCCGCACATCGCGTCACATGCGGCGATGCTAGGGCTCAGGGCGGAAGACGGGCGCGCCTGCACAGGTACTCCCAGGTACGGAGCAGGTAGGCGCCGGACTCCGTGTGCGCGTACCGCTGGCCTGGCTCCCGCAGCGCCTGGTCAACGCCGCCCGCGGCCGTCGCCAGGATCTGCAGGCGGCAGGCGCGCTCGAGCAGGACGGCGCTCGTGACCGCGGCGGCCACACTCGACCCGACGGCGACGATGCCGTGCCCGACCAGGAACAGCGCGCGGGCCCGGCCGAGGCATTCGGCCACGGCCTTTCCAAGCTCGGGAGTTTCGATCAGCCCTACAGGGACCTCGAAGCGCGGGACGCCGGCCGCGAAAATCCCGGCGCTGTTCGAGAACGCGTAAAGAGGCCGCCCGGCGGCGGCGAGCGCGATGGCGTGCGGGGGATGGCAGTGCACCACGCTGTCGATGTCGTCGCGGGCCCGCAGCACCTCGGCGTGGATGGGGTACTCGCGGGGCGCTGCATATGACCCGGAACGGCGGCTCCCGTCGAAATCGATGAGAATAACGTCCTCTTCTGAAACCTCGTCAAATCCCCGCGGACCCGCTTTGAGCCAGATTCCGTGGCCTTCCCGATCCCGCCGCGAAACATGTCCCCAGACAGGATCGCCGTGGTCGCCCGATCCGAGAACGCGGCAGCCGGTGACGATTTCGTCCGCCGGCCCCGGCAGGCGTTCCGCCGTCATGCCCGTCCTCGTGCGCTCATTGACAGATATCCTTCTTTACAGATCGTCGGGCGGATCCGGGTCACGCCTTTATTGCATGCGTCGTTTATTCCTGTGAATGGGAGGTTACCGCGCCCGTCACAAGCGTTCCTGCAACCTAAGCTTGCAGCGCGCGGCTATCGCGAAGGCTCAGATTTCGTTGCCCCAGTAGTAACGCGCGACGGTCTCGACGAGGAGCAGCTTGGCCCGCTGCTCCGCCTCGCTCATCAGCGGCCGGCCGGCCGACTGGGCGAACCCGCCGTTCGTCGCTATGGCTATGTCGTCCTCTGTGCGCTCGTCGACCACCGGGTCCACGCGGTCAAGCAAGGCATCGACGGCCTCCGGCTCGGGCACCGACACGTCCACCACCCCGAGGCTCAGCACCAGTCCGGGCTTGATCCGCTCCAGCGGCAACCGGGCGGCCGCGGGCTCGGGGAAGTCTACGCAGAGCCGGTGGAACGGGATCTCGTCCACCAGCGTGTCGACCGCCTTCGGTTCGTAGCCGCTCCCGGTCGTCGGCAGCGGGCCCGAGTCGGTGAGGTCAAGGCCGGTCCGGAACGTCTCCGGCACCGCGATGCCGGCGACCGCCGCCCGGTCCGCCTCGATCAGCGCGTCGAGCACCGCGTCGACATCGAGGCCGGCGGCGGTGAGCCGCTCCCGCCCGGCCACGGTGAGCAGCGGCGGGTACAGCGGGTTGCCCAGCCCGACGTAGGCGACCCCCTGCGCGGCAAGCGCCTCGATCTCAGCGCGGATGATGGCCGCGAGCGCCGCGCCGCGGGCGCGCACCGCGTCGATGTCCGCGGTGCTCGCAGCCGGCGAGCCCGCCGCCGCCAGGTAGCCGGGGGACGGGAGCGCGACGAAAACCGGACGGTCGACGGTGGCCAGGACCAGGGCGGCCTCATGGCCGGCGAGGCGCCCGCCGGCCAGCGGCGCATCCGGCGCGGTCCTGCGGCGGGCGGCCGGGATCCCGGCCGCGTCGGCGAGCGGCGCGGGCCCGCTGACGGCGCCGAAGCCGCCGACCCGGTCCAGGACCACGGATTCAAAGTGCTCGCGGCGGAACTGCCCGTCCCCGATGACGGCCAGGTCCTGCCGGCGCTGCCAGTGCGCCGCCGCCTCCACGGCCTCGTCCTCGGCCGCCGCCAGGGCCGCGGCGTCGCCGCTGGCGCGGGCGGCGAGCAGCGCCGCCGGCCGGACCAGGCTGCCGTGATGGTCGATGTGGTACTTGTAGTCGTTGGCCATGCCGTCCTCCGTGCTGTCCGCCGCGGGCGATGAGTCAACGCGCCCGCGCGCCTGCCCACTGCGGGAAGTCCAGGTCGAAGCCCGCCGCCCTGAGCACCTCTTCGCAGATCTTCTGATCCTCATCCGGTGTCCCGCCGGACACCCCAAGGCCGCCGAGGATCGCGCCGTCGCGCTTGATCGTGTAGCCGCCCTTGGTGGCCACGATCGGGTGCTTGCCCATCCGGCCGACCTGGCTGAAGAAGACGGGGTCGGAGTCGCGCCAGTTCTCCAGCATCTCGGTCGGCCGCTGCATGACGGCGGCGGAGTACGCCTTGGACAGCGCGATGTCGGGCGTCATCGGCCGCGCGCCGTCCATCCGCTCGACCAGCACGACGAAGCCGCCGTAGTCGACGACGGCGACGCTCACCGCCTTGCCGAGCGCCTCGGCGTGCCTGCGGGCGTCGTCGGCGAGGGTGCGCGCATCCTGGAACGGCAAGGTCATGCCGGCACCCCGGTCATCGGACGGCGCGCGCCCTTGAGGGCGGTTGCTCGCTGGTTCATCAGTTCCTCCCGCGCCCGCGATGGGGCAGGTCCGTGCGTTTGCCGGGTTTCGTGCGGGTCAGCCTATTTCGGATCGGGAAGCCGGATCAACGGCGGGAAGCCACGGCCGGCGAACTCTAATGATTCGCGGTTAACCCCACGTCGCGCGCGCCGCGCCGGCGACGAGCCGCAGCTTGGCGAACTCCTCCCCTGGGGTCAGCAGGTTGCCGCCCTCGGCGACCGAGGCGAAGCCGCACTGCGGGCTGAGCGCGAGGTTGTCGAGCGGAACGAACTTCGCCGCCTCGTCGATCCGGCGCGCGAGCGCCTCCTCCCGCTCGAGCTCCGGGGCCTTCGAGCTCACCAGCCCGAGGACCGCCACCTTGTCTTTCGGCATGAACCGCAGCGGCTCGAACCCGCCCGCGCGGTCGTCGTCGTACTCGAGCAGGAACCGGTCCACGGGCAAGGCGGCGAACAGCTGCTCGGCGATCGGCTCGTAGTCGCCTTCACCCAGCCACATGCTGGACCGGTTGCCGCGGCAGACGTGCATGCCGATCGTCACCCCGGCGGGTCGTGCCACGCCCTCGACGGCGGCGATGTCGGCGTTCAGCGCCCGCTCGAAGCCATCGGCGTCGGCGCCTGCCCGCGCGCCGAGGAACGCACCGTAGCCGGGGTTGTCGAGCTGCACGTAGCGCACCCCGTCCGCGATCAGCGCCTCGATCTCCGCCCTGGTTATCGCCGCCACCTGCGCCGCGAGTTCCTCGCGGGAGGAGTAGAACCTGTCGGTCTCGCCGTCCTTCCAGTACCGGTCCGCGAGGAACCCCGGCGCGATCAGCGTGGCCTTGACCGGGGCGGACGTGAGGCTGCGCACGTACGCCGCCTCGCCGGCCGCGAGCCGCTCGCGCTGCCTGATCGGGCCGGTGACGAAGTAGGCGTTGCTCGGCAGCTTCGTGACGCCCTCGCTCGTGTGCCACGGCATGTCGAACACCCGCATCGTGATCCCGTCGACCGCCTGCCCGAACCCGGAGCGGAAGTCGCCGCGCCGGAACTCGCCGTCGGTGACGACATCGATCCCGGCCGCTTCCTGCATCCGCACGGCCTCGGCGATCGCCGCGTCCTCCGCCGCCCGCAGTTCGCCGGCCGTGATCTCCCCTGCCGCGAGCCGCCGCCGCGCCTTGAGCAGCGCCGGCGGCCTGAGCAGGCTGCCCACGTGGTCGGCGCGGAACGTTGCCTCATCAGCCATCGTCAGGTCTCCTCCCTCGCAGGCCACGCTAGCCACGGCAGCTCCGGGCGCCAGAGCCTGTCTCGAAACGTAAGGATTCACAATCATTTGCCCGAACGAACGGTGGCGCCTGCCGAGCGCCGCGTCCTGCCCGATAGGGTTCAAGGCATGAAGGTGGGCTTGCACATCTCGAACTTCACATGGGACGGCGGTGCGGCCGAGCTGCGGTTCCGGATGGCCGACATCGCGCAGCGGGCGGAACAGACGGGCGTCGACCGGATCAGCGTGATGGACCACGTCTGGCAGATCGGTCCGCTCGGCCCGCCGGAGTACGCGATGCTCGAGGCCTACACGGCGCTGGGCTGGCTGGCCGCCAAGACCGAGCGGGTCAAGCTGCTCGCCATGGTGACAGCCGTGGTGTACCGGGAGCCGGGGCTGCTCGCCAAGGCAGTGTCCACGCTGGACGTGCTGTCCGGCGGCCGCTCGATCCTCGGCATCGGGGCGGCGTGGAACGAGGACGAGGCGCGCGGGCTCGGCCTGCCGTTCCCGCCGACCGCGGAGCGGTTCGAGCGCCTTGAGGAGGCGATCCTCATCTGCAAGCAGATGTGGAGCGATGACGAGGGGCCGTTCGAGGGCAAGCACTACCACCTGGCCCGCACGCTGAACTCCCCGCAGCCGCTGCGCCGCCCGCACCCGCCGATCTTGATCGGGGGGTCGGGGGAGAAGAAGACGCTGCGGCTCGTGGCCAGGTACGCGGACTCGTGCAACATCAACGTCTTCGACCCGGTGGTAGCGGCGCACAAGCTCGACGTGCTGCGCCAGCACTGCGCCGACGTGGGCAGGAACTACGACGAGATCGAGAAGACCGCGCAGACCCGCTTCAACCTCGGCGAGAACGGCGAGCACGTGCAGCAGACGATCGAGAACCTGCACGCCATGGCCGAACTCGGCTTCACGGTCGCCCACGGCTCGCTGATCAACGTGAGCAGGCCCCGCCAGTTCGACCTGTTCGCCGAGCGGATCATCCCGGCCCTGGAAAAGTTCTAGACACCGCTGCCCGCGCGACCGCAGCGCCGCCAGAATCATGATTTTGATATATCGTGATACCGTCATGATGACTGGCGGGAGGCGGCCGAATGAGACAGGGAAGACAACCGGGCGAACGTGATCGCCACGGGCATCACCGCGGCTGGGCCGGCGGCCGGGTTCCCAGGGGCAACGTGCGCGGGCTGCTTCTCGCCGCCCTCGTGCAAGGCCCCGCGCACGGGTACGAGCTCATGCGCCGCCTTGAGGAACAGGCAGGCGGCCTGTGGCGGCCAAGTCCGGGATCGGTGTACCCGCTGCTGCAGCTGCTCGAAGACGAGGGACTTGTGCGCGGGAATGACGAGGAAGGGCGGAAGGTTTACGAACTGACCCCGCAGGGGCGGGCCCAGGCCGACGACAGCCGGCTCCGTGACCTGGCCGTCGGCCCGTCCGCGGCGACCCCGCACCTGGACTTGCGAGCCGAGGTCCAGCGGCTGCACTCGGCCGCACGCCAGATCGGAACGGCCGGTAACGCCGCGCAGGTGGACCAGGCGGTGACGATCGTGCGGACCGCCCGCCAGGCCCTGTACCGCCTGCTCGCCGACGAGTAGCCCTAACGTGCCCAAGCGAAAGGAAATCGCGTGACTTCTCCAGCCTCGCCCGCCTCTTCAGGCCGCGAAGGCCGTCCGCGGCGGCGCAAGCCGCCACGCCCCGTCGAGGTGGTGTCGGTGTCGCGGATCGCGCCCCGGCTGGTGTCGGTGTGGGTCGGCGGTGACGCGCTCGAGGGATTCCAGCTCGACGCGCCCACGTCGCACATCAAGGTCTACCTGCCCGCCCCGGGCCAGGACGCGCCCGTCCTGCCCGTGGACACGCCCGACGGGCCGGCCTGGCCCGACGGGGACGCGCCGCGGCCGGCGGTGCGCACCTACACGCCGCGGCGCTTCGACCCGGCGAACCGCACGCTTGAGGTGCAGTTTCTGCTGCACGGGGCGGGCCCGGCGTCGGAGTGGGCGGAGCGGGCCGGCGTCGGTGACAGGCTCGCGGTCGCCGGTCCCGGCGGGCGGTTCATGCTGGACTCTTCTGTCGAGCACTGGTGGATCGCCGGCGACGAGAGCGCCATCCCCGCCGTCGGCACCCTGCTCGAGGCACTGCCGGACACCGCCAGTGCCGAAGTGCACCTGGAGGTGGCCGACGCCGACGACGAGATCGAGTTTTCCAGCCCGGCGAAGACGGCGATCACCTGGCACTACCGGCGCGCCCCGGACGCCTGGGGCGCCGAGCTTGACGAAGCCGCCCGCAGCGCCGCCATCGCGGACGGCGGCATGGTCTGGGTGGCCTGCGAGGCCGCGGCGATGCGCGCCATCCGCAGGTACCTGCTCGCCGGCCGGCGGGTGCCGGCCAGTTCGCTGGTGACCAGGGGCTACTGGCGGGCCGGCGACGCCAATTACCCCGACCACGACTACGGAGAGGACGACCTCCCCGGCCGCTGAGCCAGGCTGCTCGTAATCGGATGAGCAGCATGATCGGGTGAGAGCACGCGAGAGCTAAGACTCCCGCGCGCAGTACCGCCGTCCCTAACGGCGCGCGCCGCTTTTGTTGCCGCCGCCAAAGACCGTCTGACGGGCCAAGTTGCCCCGTGTCAGGCCGTGTGCTTCGCCATAACATAACGGGCAGGTCGGGCTACGAGATATCGGGAAGGGCGGTACGTGAACACCCTGCTTGAGGACTTCTCGTTGGAGATGACGGGCAAGGACGCCGCCAGGCTCGAGGAGGCGCGGCACGCCATCCCGCCAGGAACCCGGATCAACGTGACCTTCCTTGAGAACGAGGAGCCGCGGATGCGGCTGGACGCCGCGCGGGCGGTCAAGCGGTCCGGCTTCGTCCCTGTGCCGCACATCTCAGCCCGCCGGCTGCGGTCACAGGCGATGCTCGAGGAGTACCTCACCGCGCTCTCGGCGGACGGTGCCAGCGAGAACGTGCTGGTCATCGCGGGTGACCCGACAACGCCGCTCGGGCCGTACGACGACGCCCTGGCGGTGATCGAATCCGGGCTGCTCCAGAAGTACGGGGTGCGCCACATTGGCGTCGGCGGTTACCCGGAGGGACATCCCGCGATCGCCGACTCGGTGCTGTGGTCGGCGCTTGAGCGCAAGGCCGCGACCCTGGCGAGCCTGGGCCTGCCCGGCGCGGTCATCACGCAGTTCGGCTTCGACGTCGACCCGGTCCTGAAGTGGCTCGAGGCGGTGCGTGAGCGCGGCATCGACCTGCCGGTCCGGGTCGGGGTGCCCGGGCCGGCCGGGGTGCGCCGGCTGCTCTCCTACGCGGCCCGCTTCGGCGTCGGCACGAGCGCGGGGATCGCGAAGAAGTACGGGTTCTCGATCACCAACCTCATGGGCACGGCCGGGCCGGACCGGTTCATCCGGGCGCTCGGGGAGGGCTACGACCCCCAGCGTCACGGTGAGGTCAGGCTGCACTTCTACACGTTCGGCGGCCTGGCGGCCACGGCGGACTGGATCGCCGAGTTCCGCCAGCGCGAGCTGGCCTGACGGCCGCCCGGCCGTCTTTCCTGCGGGTGGTTGACGAGCGTCGCCAGGCGCGTACCGGCGGCCCCCGAAGGGGGTGGTGCGGGGGCCGCCGGCACTGATGGGGACGACGCGGATGCCCGCGCGGTTGCGGCCGGCCCTGGCGATCCGCTAGCCGCCCACGCTTGAGCGGCTTTCCGCGTACGCCTTGAGCGCGGCCATGGTCCGCAGGTTCTCCTTGTCAAAGCGCGCGGTGATGACCGGCCGCAGGGGGCGGAACACGACCGGCAGCGTGATGTCGAGGACCAGCCAGCGGCCGACCTGGGTGGCGGTGGCGCCGTCGTCGGGCTCAAGGGAGTAGTGGATGTGCACGTCGATCGACGCCCTGAGCTGGCTGACGTGAATCGTGTGCCGGAAGTCGAGCGAGCCAGGCGGCTGGAAGCCGGTCACCGTCCCCCACCAGTCCTTGCCAGGCTCGCCCGGCTTCCCGTCGTGGTATCGGGTGCCCCGCCGCACCGGGTACGGCTCGACATCCGTCGTCGCCCCGTACTGGCCGGAACCGGGGAGCCAGTCGCCATAGTTCGGCATGTCGGAGAGCAGCTGGAACAACAGCCCGGGCGGAGCGCCGATCGTCGTGGCGTAGAACTTGTGCCACTGGGTCTTCGCCATGACCCAACGCTAGTCCTGCCATAGGTCCCCGTCGCGTTCGGCGGTCCTCATCGCGACTGAGACTGTGCATGGTCCAGTGGCCGCGAAGTCACCCGCCGTGGGCGCGGCACCGGAGCGTTGATGAAGGCGGCGATCGGGATGGCGGCGGCCAGCAGGATGGCCGTGCCCCAGATCATGGCCACGCTGAACCCGTGCACGGTGGCCGCCGCCGTGCCCGCCGCGGCGTGCGCGCTGAGGTAGCTGGCGGTCGCCGCGGCGGCGATCGTGTTGAGCAGCGCGGCGCCGATCGAAGAGCCGAGCTGGCCGGTGGCACTCGTTCCGGCCCCGGCGGCACCGGTGTCGGCGGGCAGCACGCCGCGCAGCGCGATGCCGAGCGTGACGGGTCCCGCGACGCCGGTGCTGATCCCCTCGATGATCGTGGCCAGCAGGATCAGCGGCACGTACCGGCTGTCCGGCGTGAGCCAGACCAGCGGCAGCAGCCCGAGGGCTTCCACCGCGATGCTGCCGCTCACCAGCCACCTGGGCAGCACCCGCCGCGTCAGCCAGGGCGCGAGCAGCGC
>JASHPP010000449.1 GCA_030038035.1 Trebonia sp. | reverse complement strand
ACCGGTACACCCCGTTCAAACCCGTCGACCTGCCCGACAGGACCTGGCCGGGCAAGACGATCACGAAGGCCCCCCGCTGGCTGTCCACCGACCTGCGCGACGGCAACCAGGCGCTGATCGACCCGATGTCGCCCGCCCGCAAGCGGGCCATGTTCGACCTGCTCGTCAAGATGGGCTACAAGGAGATCGAGGTCGGCTTCCCGTCGGCCAGCCAGACCGACTTCGACTTCGTCCGCGAGCTCATCGAAGGCGACAGGATTCCGCAGGACGTGCGGATCTCGGTGCTCACCCAGGCGCGCGAGGACCTGATCGAGCGCACCGTGCAGAGCCTGGAGCGCGCGCAGCGCGCGACCGTGCATCTGTACAACGCGACCGCCCCGACGTTCCGCAGGGTCGTGTTCCGCATCGGCCGCGAGGAGTGCAAGGCCCTCGCGGTCGAGGGCACCAGGCACGTGCTGAAGTACGCCGAGGCGATCCTGGGCGACGGCACGGACTTCGGCTACGAGTACTCGCCGGAGATCTTCATGGACACCGAGCTTGACTTCGCGCTCGAGACCTGCGAGGCGGTCATGGACGCCTGGCAGCCGGCCGCCGACCGCGAGATCATCCTCAACCTGCCCTGCACCGTCGAGCGCTCCACCCCGAACGTGTACGCGGACCAGATCGAGTGGATGAGCCGCCACCTGTCCCGCCGCGACCACGTGTGCCTGTCCGTGCACACCCACAACGACCGCGGCACGGCCGTCGCGGACGCCGAGCTCGCGGTGCTGGCCGGCGCCGACCGGGTGGAGGGCTGCCTGTTCGGCAACGGCGAGCGGACCGGCAACGTCTGCCTGGTCACGCTCGGGCTGAACCTGTTCAGCCAGGGCATCGACCCGATGATCAGCTTCGTCGGCATCGATGAGATCCGCCGCACGGTCGAGTACTGCAACCAGCTGCCCGTCCACCCGCGCCATCCGTATGCGGGCGACCTGGTCTACACGGCCTTCTCCGGCTCGCATCAGGACGCCATCAAGAAGGGCTTCGAGGCCCTGGAGGCCGAAGCAGACGGCGCGGGCACCCCGTTCGCCTCCTACCCATGGGCGGTCCCCTACCTGCCGATCGACCCGCACGACGTCGGGCGCACCTACGAGGCGGTCATCAGGGTCAACTCGCAGTCGGGCAAGGGCGGCATCGCCTACATCATGAAGGCCGAGCATCAGCTCGACCTTCCCCGCCGCCTGCAGATCGAGTTCTCCCACGTCATCCAGGCGCACACGGACGCAGAAGGCGGCGAGGTCAGCCCCGCGCGGATGTGGGAGATCTTCTCCGCCGAGTACCTCACCGAGGACCCGCTGGCGCTGCTTGACCACCAGACGGCTTCGGTCGTCGAGTCCAAGCACGCCCTCGCCGCGGAGATCTCCGTGGATGGTCAGGCACAGCAGATCGAGGGTGTCGGCAACGGGCCGATCTCCGCGTTCTGCGACGCGCTCGCCAGCGTCGGCGTCGTCGCGCGGGTGCTCGATTACACCGAGCACGCGCTGACCGAGGGCACCGACGCCCAGGCGGCGGCTTACGTGGAGTGCGAGGCCGGCGGCCGGGTCTGCTGGGGCGTCGGAATCGACGCCAACACGGTCAGTGCCTCGATGCGCGCCGTCCTTTCCGCCGTCAACCGCACCCGCCGCTGAGCCGACCCGGTGAACCCGCCTGCCAGGCGACGCACCCCGCATCGCCTGGCAGGCATCGGTCCTCGGCCGCGCGAGAATAGATAGGTGCAGCCTTACCGGGATGACGGGGTGGTGCTGCGGACCCAGAAGCTGGGCGAAGCGGACCGGATCATCACCGTGCTCGGCCGGACCACCGGCCGGATCCGCGCGGTGGCCAAGGGCGTCCGCCGGACGAAGTCGCGGTTCGGCGCCAGGCTCGAGCCGTTTACGCACGTCGACCTCATGCTGCATCCCGGGCGTTCGCTGGACGTGATCACTCAGGCGGAGGTGATCCGTCCCTACGGCGAGCCGCTGACCGGCGACTATCCCCGCTATACCGCCGGCGTCGCGATGCTGGAGACGACCGAGCGCTTCACCCCGGTGGAGAAGGAGCCCGCGCTACGGCAGTTGCTCCTGCTCATCGGCGCGCTGCGGTCCCTCGGCGAGCACGAGCACGACCCCCGGCTCGTCCTCGACGCCTTCATGCTGCGCTCACTCGCCGTGGCCGGCTACGCACCCGCTCTGCAGGAGTGCGCCCGCTGCGGCGCCTCCCCAAGCCGCCCCGGCACCCTCACCCCGCAGCCGTCTCCGTCCGCGAGCGGCCCCAGCGTCCCCGACCCGCAGCCGCCTCGCTCCGAGAGCGGCCCCAGCGCCCCGAACCTCCGGGCGGCACCGGACCTCCGGTTGCCTGCCTTCGCGATCCCCGCAGGCGGAATGGTCTGCGCGTCCTGCCGCCCCCCGGGCGCGGCCTCGCCGGCGGCGCCGACGGTGGCGCTGATGCTCGCGTTGCTGCAGGGCGACTGGGAAAGCGCCGACCGCAGCGAGCGAAGGCACCGGGTAGAGTGCAGTGGCCTGGTAGCCGCGTACCTTCAATGGCACCTTGAGCATTCGATCCGTTCGCTGCGTCACGTGGAGCGCGTCTGAGATGAAGAAGGCGCCATCCCCCCCGGCCGTCCGCCCGCCCGACCCGCATCCGAGCGGGGTGCGGCCGCCCGGCATACCTGAGGTCCTGGTGCCCAGGCACGTGGCCCTGGTGATGGATGGCGACGGGCGGTGGGCAGCCAAGCGCGGCCTGCCGCGGACCGAGGGCCACAAGGAAGGCGAGTCCTCCCTGCTCGACGTGATCATGGGGGCGATCGAACTCGGCATTCCGTACCTGTCCGCCTACGCCTTCTCGACGGAGAACTGGCGCCGGTCACCGGACGAAGTGCGCTTCCTGATGGGGTTCAACCGCGACGTCATCCATCGCCGCCGCGACCTGCTGAACGAGATGGGCGTCCGGATCCGCTGGGCTGGCCGACGGCCGAAGCTATGGCGCAGCGTGATCAGTGAACTGGAATTCGCCGAACGCCTCTCGGCCGGCAATTCGGTGCTGACGTTGCAGTTCTGCGTCAACTACGGCGGCCGAGCCGAGATCGCCGCCGCCGCCGCCGCCATCGCCGCCGACGCGGTCGCGGGAAGGCTCCGTCCGGAGAAGATCAACGAGAAGGTATTCGCCCGTTACCTGGACGAGCCGGATATCCCCGCAGTCGACCTCTTCGTCAGGTCATCCGGCGAACAGCGCCTGTCCAACTTCCTGCTCTGGCAGTCCGCCTACGCCGAACTGGTCTTCCTCGACACCCTATGGCCCGATTTCGACCGCCGCGACCTATGGCGCGCCTGCGAGATCTACGCCAGCCGCGACCGCCGCTACGGCGGCGCCCAGCCCAACGCCGTCCCGCCCCACGAGGACCCGTCCCTTAAGACCCCATAGACCTACGCCCGGAAGCCGCGCATCGCGATCGCTTTCCGGCTAGCCACCCACCCGGATCAGACCTCGGGTCAGGTAGCCAGCCGATTAGAAATCCCTCTGGCGGCATTAGTCCTTCTCGCCACATTAACCGCGCACTCGTACGGTATGGGTCATATCCTCGGGGAGGATCCGGGCTTATGGGAGGAAAAGGTGGACGATAATGCACCGGATCCTCCCACAAGCCCGAAACTTCCAAGATCTTTAGGAGGCTGTCGCCGTTCTATGGTGCAGTTCCATAACACCAGCCTCGGCATAGTCACCAGCCACACGGGAAGCAGCCGAACAGGCGTCCGAATATAAAGCCGAAAATCGCTACACCACGAGCGGCCATGCCGAGCCATAAGTCTTCATCGGCGCCTCATTGGCCGCGGCGCAAGCCACGGCGTACGTGGATACTTTCCGATTAGCTCTAGTAACTGTGCGTAACTTGGTGAATACTAGGGGAGACTTCTGATGCCAGTGTGTTGGGACAGCACTAATGGGCCAATCCGGTCATTAGTGTGCTCACGGGGATTCAAATAGTCAACGAAGACTGTGTTGTCTCAGGGGGAATTGATGCGTCGTGCGGCAGCGGCCTTCATAGCCAGCGGGTGCGCGTTCGCGGCAATCGGGTTCGGGATTGGCCATAAGGCCGACATTGCCGACGCCAGCCTTGCCAGCGCCACCGATATACCGATGACGAGACCGGCTGCCGACTCCGCGACTAAGGTCATCGAGTTCCAGGGTTACCAGATCAGCGTTCCCGCTGGCTGGCCGGTGTACTGGCTGAATAAGGACCCGCAGCAGTGCGTCCGGTACGACGTTAACGCCGTTTATGTCGGTACTCCCGGCGCCAACCAGCAGTGCCCGCCAGGCCTGATCGGCAGAACCCAGACGGTGAGCATGGGCGACTCGGCCGCGCTCGCCGCACAGTTCACGCCGGCGAATACCGGACAGCAGGCAACGCTGCCGGCCGGGCACGGCCCCGCCGATCTGGGCGCCGCGATCGGAACGATCATGCAGGACGCGTGGCTTCAGGAGCTCGCCGTCGCGCTGCCGTCCACGGCCCCGGCTGTCACAGGCACATACGGCACGAACCCTGCCCTAATCGAGCAGATACTGGCCACCGTCAAGCAGGAGACGCCCCAGCCGACAACGGCGCCGAGCCCGACACCCACTCACGGACCGCAGTCACCGGCTCCCGCCACCCCAGCCGCCGCCGCCCGATCCGGCGACGGCGCGAAGCGGACCACGGCCGAGCCAGTCGACAGCATAACGCCGAATTCCATGATCTCGTGGTACCTCTGGGAATACGTATGGCTCATTGCCATATCCGGTCTCCCCGTCCCGTGGGCTGTCACGCTGCCAGGGATCCCTCCGTTGTCACAGACCCCCCCGGCACCGCGGACCTCGCCACAGGCGTCCCCCTCGCCAACGAGTCTCATCGTCCCCAATGCCTCTCCGTCGCCCAAGGCATCCCCCTCGCCTACGCCGTCTCCGTCGCCCAAGGCGTCTCCGTCGCCCAAGGCGTCCCCGTCGCCCAAGGCGTCCCCGTCGCCCAAGGCGACTCCTTCTCCCAGTGCTTCCGCCTCTCCGTCACCAAAGGCTTCCCCCTCGCCCGCGGTATCCCCAAAGGCGACCCCGACCCCCAAGGCGACCCCGACCCCCAAGGCGACCCC
>JASHPP010000448.1 GCA_030038035.1 Trebonia sp. | reverse complement strand
GCCTCCTGCAGCTGCTCCTCGCCTTCCTTCGTCAGCGAGGTCTTCAGCACGGTGCCGCCGTACTTGCTCAGCGCCTCGACCGCCTTGTCCGGGGTCACCTTCTCGACCATGAGGAACAGCGCGGACGTTCCCGGCTTGACGAGATCGCGGACCTGGTCCTGGAACTCCTTGTTGACCCCGGACTTGGTGATCTTCCCCATCAGCGCCCCGAGCCCCGCGCCGATCGCCAGCCCGAAGACCGGGATGAAGAACAGCAGGCCGAACAGCAGGCCCCAGAACATGCCCCACGTCGCGCCGGTGCCGACCGCGTGGTGACTGGTGCTGACGTGGAACTTGCCCTCCTTGTCCCGCACGATGGACGCGATCGCGTCGGGCTGGATGATCAGGTCCTTGGCAAGAGTGCGGGCCTCATCGGCCGCCAGCGCCGCCGTGGTCTCGTCTGGGTATCCGATGACGATCAGGTCTGCCATGACTTCTCCTTTCGTTGCCTGCGCACACAGCTCCAGTGCAGCCGGGCGGGATGGCCCGCACCACACCCGTGACGGGTGAGCGCAAGTCATCCGGGCGGTGTGAGGCGGGCCGGCCGGATTGCCGGAAAGATGGCCGGACTGGCGGACGCCAGGCGCGGACGAACAGGTAAGGACCTGCGATGCCGACAACCCGACACCCGCAGGCGGCGGCCCAGTCGATGGTCCTGCCGCTGGCGCTGGCGCAGTTCACCGCGAGCTACGCGGCCACCAACATGAACGTGGCGATCGGCAGCATCGCCAAGGACCTGCACACGTCCGTGATCGGCATGCAGACCACGATCACGCTCTTCACGCTGACCATGGCGTCGCTGATGATCCCTGGCAGCAAGCTGACGGAGATCTGGGGGCGGAAGCGGTGCTTCACGCTCGGCCTGGCAATCTACGGCGCCGGCGCGCTCATCGCGGCCCTGGCGCAGGGCCTCGGGCTGATGATCTTCGGGTACTCCGCACTGGAGGGAATCGGCTCGGCGCTGCTGATCCCGCCGATCTACATCCTCGTGACCGTGTCGTTCCCTGACACGCGGTCCCGGGCCAAGAACTTCGGCATCATCAGCGGCGCCGCCGGCCTCGGCGCGGCGGCGGGGCCGCTGATCGGCGGCATCCTGACCAGCGCGATCAGCTGGCGCGCGTCGTTCGTCGCGCAGGTGCTCGTGGTGGTCGCGGTCATCCTGCTCGTGCCCCGGATATCCGATCCGGGCGTGCACGGCCCGCGACCGCCTTTCGACCTGGAAGGAGCGGTCCTGTGCGCCGCCGGCCTGTTCTTCGTCGTCCTGGGGATCCTGCAGTCAAGCACCTACGGCTGGTTCGCGAGCCGCAAGGACTTCTCGGTCGCCGGCACCGTGGTGATCGCCAAGGGCGGCGTTTCGCCGGTCTGGCTGTACGTCGCCGTCGGCGCCGCGATCCTTGGCTGGTTCTTCCTGCACCTGCGCGCCAGGGAAAGGAAGGACAAGGTGGCGTTGGTCGCGCTGCGGATGTTCCGCAACCGCACCGCCAACCTCGGCATGGGGACGCAGCTTATCCAGTGGCTCACCTTGCAGGGCTCGTTCTTCGTGATCTCGGTCTTCCTGCAGGAAGTGCGCGGGTACAGCGCGATCACGACCGGGCTCGTGCTGACGCCCGCGACGGCGGGAATCCTGGTCACCTCGGCCCTGGCCGGACGCTTCGCCAGGCGGCATACGCAGCGGTGGCTCATCCAGGTCGGCTTCGCTATCACGGTCGCGGGCATGGCGCTGCTGCTTGGCCTCGTCAGGAAGAACTCGCCCGACGTCGCGTCCGTGCCCGGCCTGCTCCTGATGGGAGCCGGCGTCGGGGCAATGCTGACCTCCTCGGTCAACGTCGTTCAGTCGGCGTTCCCCGAACGGGACCAGGGCGACATCTCCGGGCTGTCGCGGAGCGTTTCCAACCTCGGGTCGTCCCTGGGCACGGCCCTGGCCGGGTCGATCATCGCGTCCGCCGTGCTGCCCGGTAACAAGGTGTTCGGGCTGTCCCTGCTGATCATGCTGGTGATCTCCTTGGCCGGCCTGGTTCTTGCGACGATGCTCCCTCATCAGAAGACCGCGGCGCCGGCGGTCCCGCAAGCGGTCCCGCCGACTGCCCCCGCTCTGCCGAGAGAGCATGCCGAATGATGAAGGCGGCGACGATCTCGAACAGCCCCATGATGATGAACCAGATCCCGATCAGCACCGCCAGCACGGTGACCGACGTGACCGGGGCCGCCGTGACCACGATCCCGGCGATCAGGCTGATCGCGCCGAACAGGCCCCACCAGAAGGCGCCCTCGCGCGCGCCGGCGAACGCGCCGATGAGCCCGGCCACCCCCTGGACGATCCACGTGATGCCCACGAGCAGGCCGATGGCCGCGACGGTCAGGTGCAGGTGGCGGATCAGCACGACGCCGATCACGACGAAGAGCAGCCCGCAGATGCCCAGCCAGGCGCGGTGACGTTCGGTCCTGTCGAATGTGCGGATCAACTGGAAGATCCCTGAGACGATCGCGAGGACGCCGATCAGGACGGCGATCACGTTGAGTGAGCCGCTCGGATGGAACGTCACGATGAACCCGAGGATCAGCGTGACGACGCCGATGAACAGCGTCGCCTGCCATGTGCTCGTCGCCACCAGCATCGCGGGTGCCGGCTGATCCGAGTAGTCGTCGTCGTGCATGGCGGTCCCCCCTGTCAACGCACCTGCAGCAGATAGCACTGCCCCGGCTCCAGCGCCACGAACAGCCCTGGATCGGCCAGCCCGGCGCCGTCTCGCGCGAAGTGCTGCTCACTGAGCAGCTCCCGCAGGCGCCAGCCGCGCCCGGGCAGGTCCGGCCATGGCAGCCGGATCCGGCCCTGGGCCGGCGCCTTGGAGAGGTTGACCACGACCACGTGCCGCGCGGCCCGGCCGGCGCCGTCGTCTGGTGTCCAGGACCAGGCGATCATGTTCTGACAGGACTGGTTGTCGGGCCAGCCCGCTACCCCGAGCAGTTGCCAGGCCCCCGTCCGGATGCGGTGGTCGGCGACCGTGGCGAGCAGGTCGCGGTACCAGCTGGCCAGCTCTTCGTCCGGCTGCTCGCCAGGCCGCCGCGCGAGGAAGACGGGAACGCGCACCCGGCGCCCCTGGAACTGCCCCTCGTGCCACAGGGTCGCGCCGGGCAGCGTCGCGATCGCGACCGCCGCCGCGCGCTCAAGCAGGGGCGGCAGCCGGTCGGCGATGCGCGGCTCGTCGTGGTTCTCAAGGAAGCGAACCAGGCGCGACTGGTAGGCGAGGTCGGCCTGCAGGTGGCCGCGCACGGCGGAGGGGTTCCGCTCCAGGATGCGGTCGTAGAGCCGCTTGTCGTAGCAGAAGGCGAAGCCCTGCTGCTGCAGCGTCCACTCCATGTCCCAGTACGCCTCGGCGATGAGCACGGTCTCCGGGTGCCGCGTCCGCAGCTTGCCGATGACCTCGGGCCAGAACTCCTCTCCCGGCCGCGGCCCGGGACCGGCACCCCGGTCGCCCCAGGTCCTGGCGAAGACGTCGTTGGTCATCAGCATGGCCATGTCGCAGCGGATCCCGTCACACTGGCCCGCGATGTCGGCCAGCGTCTGCGCCGTCGCGTCGCGCACCAGGGGCGAGAACGCGTTCAGCTGCACCACGTCCGGCCACGGCGGGAAGTACGGGTCCCGGCCGTGCGCGAGCACGTGTCCGCCGGCCAGCAGCCAGCCGGCCGGGTCCGCCTTGAGGTCGTCGTCGTCGCCCTGGATGAAGAACTCCGGCTGGGAGAGAACCCAGGGGTGGTCGGGCGCCACGTGGTTGGGCACGTAGTCCAGGATCAGCCGCGCCCCGCGGGCGGCCAGCGCCGCGCGCGCCGCTGCCAGCCCCGGCGGGCCGCCGAACCGCTCGTCGGCCACGTAGCGGTGCACGCAGTACGGCGATCCGATGATGTCCTGCGGCTGCAGGTCGGGCAGCGCCTCCCGGAAGGACTCGAGCAGCTCCGGGTTCGCGTTGGCCAGCTCAAGGCCTGCCGGGCTGCGCTCCCACACGCCCATCAGCCAGACCGCGTCGGCGCCCGTCGGCGTGATGTCGTCCCAGGCGGAATCGGGCACGCCGGCCAGCGTGACCGGCCGCCCCGCCGCCCGCGACAGCTCACCGAGCCAGACGGCGGTGTTCACCTCGTAGATGACAGGCCGCTCCGGCCATGCGGTCATCGCGCCACTCCCATCGGCATTTGAGCTTCTGCTTCGCCCGCGCGCGGGGCCGGGATCCGGCCGCGCCCGCCGCGGAACATGCTGCCACGGAACAGCAGGGGCAGCACCCCGACGGTGCCCGACCAGCCGGTCTGGTGGCTGGCGCCGATCCCGGCGCCGTTGTCGCCGTGGTAGTACTCGTAGAACAGCACCAGGTCGCGCCAGTGCGGGTCGTTCTGCAGGATCGGCTGGCCGCCATTGACCGGGCGGCGCCCGTCGGCGTCCCTGCGGAAGGTGCCGATGAGCCGTTCGCTGAGCTCCTCCGCCACCTGGTAGAGGTTCTTCTGCTGGCCCGAGCCCGTCGGGCATTCGACCGTGAAACGGTCGCCGTAATAGACGTACAGGTTCAGCAGCCCCCGGATGAGCATCACGTTGATCGGCATCCACACCGGGCCGCGCCAGTTGGAGTTGCCGCCGAACATGCCGGTGTCGGACTCGGCGGGAAGGTAGTGGACGGTGTAGTCCTGGCCCTCCAGGTTCAGGACGTACGGGTGGTCGGCGTGGTACCTGGAGATGGCGCGGATGCCGTGCGGCCCGAGGAATTCGTTCTCATCCAGCATCCGTGACAGGATCCGGCGCAGCCGCTCCTCGTTGAACATGGCGAAGAGCAGCGGGCCCGAGGTCTGTTCCGCTTGCCGCCCCTGCTCGGGCAGCGCCGCGACCACCGCGGGGTGGCGGGTCGCGAACGAGACGGCCTTGTCCACAAGCTCCGGGTAGTCGGTCCGCACGGTGCCGCTGACGACGGTGGCGGCGACGAGCGGCATCAGGCCGACGATCGAGCGCACCTTGAGCGGGATGGAGCTGCCGTCCGGCCGGCGGAGCACATCGTAGAAGAAGCCGTCCTGCTGGTCCCACAGACCCGTCTCGTCCGGGCCGACGTGGTTGGTCGCGGCGGCGATCCACGCCCAGTTCTCGAGCAGGGCCAGCGCCTGCTCCGTGTACACCGGGTTCTCACGGCTGAGTTCGACGGCCATCTGCAGCATGTTCTGGCTGTACAGGGCCATCCACGCGGTGCCGTCGGCCTGGTCGATCCGCCCGCCGCCCGGCAGCGGCGCGCTGCGGTCGAAGACGCCGATGTTGTCCAGGCCGAGGAACCCGCCCTGGAAGATGTTGCGGTCGTCCGCGTCCTTGCGGTTCAGCCACCAGCCGAAGTTCCGCAGGAGCTTCTGGAACGAGTCCTCGAGGAAGGCGCGGTCGCCCTTCCCGGTCCTGGCCTGGTCTATCTGGTACACGAACCAGGTTGCCCACGCGTGTACTGGGGGGTTGACGTCGCTGAAGTTCCACTCGTACGCGGGCAGCATCCCGTTCGGGTGCAGGTAACGGTGGTCGAGCAGCAGCGCGAGCTGCTGCTTGGCGAATGACATGTCGATGACGGAGAACGCCACCGTGTGGAAGGCGAGGTCCCACGCGGCGAACCACGGGTACTCCCACTTGTCCGGCATGGAGATGATGTCTTCCGCGATGAAATGCTGCCAGTCGTGATTGCGCAGCCACGGCTGGGGCATCAGCGGATCGGCACCGTGTTCGGTCAGATATCGCTCCATGTCGAGCCCGTAGTACTGCTTGGACCACACCATTCCTGCCATCGCCTGGCGGCCGACCATCCGCTCGTCGGCGCTGAGGTCGCCGGCGAAGATGCCGTCGTAGAACTCGTCGGCCTCGCCCCGCCGGACGCCCATGAGCTCGTCGAAGCCGTCGAACGGGTTCTCGGACTGCATGTCGGTCAGCCGCATCCGGATCCTGTCGCTTCCTCCGGCCGGGATCGTCAGGACAAAGTCCAGCGCCGCCTTGGTGCCGGTGCCGTCCGGGTTGACCGCCGCGGTCTCCCCGTGCACCACGGCACGGTCGATGCCGTCCTTGACGTAAGGCGAGTCATTGGGTGAGCGGAAGACGCGCTCGTTGTTCGTCTCATTGCCGGTCACGAACACGGGCACCTGCTGCTCGGCGTAGAACCAGCGGACGCCGAGCTCGCTGCGCTCGGCCCGGATGGCGCTGCCTCCCGGGCCGCCGGTGTAGGCGCGCAGCATCGGCTGCTCGCCGCCGCCGGCCCACGACCAGGTGTGCCGGAACCAGAGCGTGGGCAGCACGTGCAGCCGGGCCTCGTCCGGACCCCGGTTGTGCACGGTGACCTGCATGAGAATGTCTTCCGGCGAGACCTTCGCGTACTCCACGAACACGTCGAAGTACCGGCCCTCGTCGAAGATCCCGGTGTCGATCAGCTCGTATTCTGGATCGGTTTTCCCGCGCGCCCCGTTGGTCGCGACCAGGTCGGCGTAAGGAAATTCACGCTGCGGGTACTTGTACAGCATTTTCAGGTACGAATGGGTCGGCGTGGCGTCGAGGTAGTAGTAGCACTCCTTGACGTCCTCGCCGTGGTTGCCCTGGGAGTTCGTGAGACCGAACAGCCGTTCCTTGAGGATGGGGTCGCGCTCGTTCCACAGGGCTACCGCCAAGCACAGCAACTGCTTGTCGTCGCTGATGCCCGCCAGCCCGTCCTCGCCCCACCGGTAGGCCCGGTAGCTCGCCTGGTCGTGGGGGAACTCATCCCAGGTGTTGTCGCCCCGGCCGGGATCCTCCCGTACCGTTCCCCACTGCCGCTCGCTGAGATACGGTCCCCACCGCCGCCAGGCAACGCCGTTGTCGGCTTCCTGAAGCCGTTGCTGCTCCGCGCTATTCATGCCGCCCACCGTTCGCTCGCTAGGCCCCCGCCGGCCGCGCGTCGCGCGGCCGGCATTCTGTGCCAGCCTCGCCGCGGGCCGCGGTGGTCCACATCACCCCCGCAGGAGGATTTCCCGCTGACCCGGCCGGCGCACGCTGGCTGCGTGCTGTCGTCGCGCGTCGCGGGGCGTGAACCGGCGGCATAGGGGAGACACCGTGTACGTGGATCCAGTGCAGCGGCTGCGCTCGGCGCGCAGGCGGCTCGCCGAGCCGGTCGAGTCGATGGCGCAGACCGCGGCGCAGCACGCCACCGAGCTGGTCATCGACGCGCTCGACGTGAACGCGCTGCTCGACCGGACCGACGTCAATCGCCTGCTGGACCGCGTCGATGTGGAGCGGCTCATCGCACGCGTGGACGTGGCGGCGCTGCTGGACCGGGTGGACGTGAACGGGCTCGCGGACCGGGTGGATGTGGACGCCCTGGTGCGAAGGACGGAGCTCGGCGCCATCATCGCCAGATCCTCGACGACAATGTTCAGCGAGGGGATCGACCTGGTACGCAGCCAGGCGGTCGGCCTGGATGAGCTGCTCGCGCGCTGGGTCAGCCGCCTGCTCCGGCGCGGCGCGTACGACCGGCGGCCCCGGGCGCCCGGGCCGGTAAGCCCGCGGGCGGGGCGATGACCGCCGGTTCCCGCGACCAGCCAGGGCTGCGGGGCAACTTCGCCGGGTTCGTCTCGCGCTTCGTCGCCTACGTGGCCGACAGCGGCGTGAGCACGGGGGTTTTCATGCTCGCCCTGGCCGCCGCCTCGTACGCCGCGAGCGTGCTGACCGGCCAGCCGATCAACTGGAGCAGGGGCAGCCCGCTGATCGTGATCGCCTTCGCCTGCTGGGAGTTCGTCTATTACGCCTACTCGTGGTCGGCGAACGGCAAGACCTTCGGCATGGCGCTGCTCGGCGTGCAGGTCGTCGGCAAGGACGGCGACGCGGCGGGCGCGCGGCGCGCGGTGGTCCGCACGCTGGCCTTTCCGCTCAGCTTCCTGCTCTGCGGGCTGGGCTTCGCGGGCATCCTGACCGGACGCGACCGGCGGGCGCTGCATGACGTGATCGCGGGCACCGCCGTCGTCTACACGTGGGACGCCAGGGCGGCCCGGCTGCGCTTCCTCGCCCGCGATGAGCAGGCACGGTGACGGCTACCGGGCCGCGATGCCGCGCAGCAGCTCATCCACCACGCGGGCGGCGAAGCCCGGCTCGGCCGGCGTGGTGTCGTGCTTGCCGCGGGCCAGCACCGCGCCGCTGAGCGTGAGCATGGCGATCTCGACATCGGTGTCGGGGCGGAGCTCCCCTGTCGCGATGCCGCGGCGGAGCACCGACCTGATCAGCTCGCGGCGGGGTTCGACCACCTGCTCCCGGTAGCGGGCGACCAGCCGGGGGAAGCGCTCTCCCTCGCCGTGCAGCAGCGCGAACTGCCGCGCGTAGCGGGGGTCGTCGGCGTCGGCCGCCATGACCTCGAGCATCGCGATCAGGTCCTCGCGGGCCGATTCGCCGCGCGGCCGCGGCAGCGGGGTCTTGAGCGAGGCGAACGCCGCGATCAGCAGGTCCTCCTTGCACGCCCAGCGCCGGTAGAGGGTCGCCTTGCCCACTCCGGCGCGCGCCGCGACATCCTCGCAGCGCACACCCTCGACGCCGTGGTCGCCGATGGCCGCGAGCGCGGCGTCAAGGATGGCCTGCTCGGCCCGCTCGCTGCGCGGCCGCCCAGGGCGGCGCACGGCGTTGGCCTGCGCCGCGACATCACCGTCGAGCACGTCGGCGTCGACGTGACCGGCTTGGGTGCGCATGGTCGCATTACCTTTCTGATTACCCTGATCGCCGCTGCGCCAGCTCGCGCTCGGCGGCGGCCACCTCGATGGCAACCTGTTCCTCGATGGTAGGCCGCCGCCGGCCGGGCAGCCAGCGCATCACGACGAGCCCGACGGCCAGGGCGATGGCCGCCGCGGTCATGGTGGTCACCCGCATGGCGTCGACGAACGCGACGTTGGCCGGCGCAAGCAGGAACCGGCCCGCCTGGCCGAGCTGCTGGGCCACCGCCTGGGTGGCGGAAACGGACTGGCCTGCCGTGTCCCTCGCGGCCGCGGGCAGCGTGGCCAGCGCCGGGGACATGGTGGCGCGGTAGGACTGCGCGAGGATCGAGCCGAGCACGGCGACGCCGAGCGCGACCGCCACCTGGCGGGCGGTGTTGGTCAGCGCCGACCCCGCGCCGGCCCGCTCCCGCGGCAGGACCTCCATCACCGCCGCGGTGGCGGTGGGCACGGCGGCGCCGATCCCCGCGCCCTGCAGGCCGTACAGCACCGCAAGCAGCCAGATCGGGGTGGACGTGCCGAGGAAGGCGTACCCGCCGATCGCCAGCGCGTTGAGCAGCAAGCCGCCGCCGACGACCGCCCTGACCCCGAACCGGCTCACCAGCGCCGCGCTGCGCGGGGACATGATGAACTGGCCCGCCGCGAACGGGATCGCCAGCAGGCCCGCGTGCAGCGGGCTGTAGCCGCGGACGTTCTGCAGGTAGAAGCTCGTGAAGAAGTAGACACCGCCCATGCCGAAGAACAGCAGCGCGATCGCGCCGACGGAGGCCGACAGCCGCCGGTTGCGGAACAGCCGCACGTCCAGTGACGGGTGGCTGACCCGCGTCTCGTACCAGGCGAACAGGGCCAGCACCGCGAGCCCGCCGAACACGGGGGCGAGCACGTCGGCACGCACCCAGGACCCGGTGTCACCGCCCTGCACGATCCCGTAGACCAGCAGCACGAGGCCGACCACGGAGGCGAGCACGCCGGGGTAGTCGATCTTGCCCGGAGCGGGATTGCGCGACTCAGGCACGAGGGCAAGCGCCGCGACCGCGCCGATCAGCGTGACGGGGACGTTGATCAGGAACACCGAGCCCCACCAGAAGTGGGCGAGCAGCGCGCCGCCGAGCACCGGGCCGATGGCCACGCCGATGCCGACGGCGGACGCCCAGATCCCGATGGCCCGCGCGCGCTCGTGCGGCTCGAAAACATTGGAGATGATCGAGAGCGTCTGCGGCATCACCGCGGCGCCGCCAAGGCCCATCACCGCGCGGGCGGCGATGAGCTGGTCTGGCGAGTGGGAGTAAGCCGACAGCAGCGAGCCGAGGCCGAACAGCGCGAGCCCGATCATCAGCATGCGCTTGCGGCCGATCCGGTCGCCGACGACGCCGAACGTGAACAGCAAGCCCGCGAACACGAGCGTGTAGGAGTTGATCGCCCACTCAAGCTCGCTCTGGCTGGCGCCGAGGCCGCCGACCGGGTCCGCGATCGTCTTCAGCGCGACGTTCAGGACCGTGTTGTCGATGACGATGGCGAGCAGCCCGACCACGACCACGCCAAGGATCACCCAGCGCCTGCGTTGAATCGTCTGTGTGTCCATGAGTCCCTTCAAGGGCTTGCAGCTGTGCCACGGGGCCGTGCTCTCCCGCTGCGCTCTCCCGCGGGGTACCCCCTTCACCCGAACTATCGATACGAAACCGGACCGTATCGGAATCTATTCCGGGTGCTGCCGCCTTTTTTCCTGCCGCTTTTCCCGCCGCGCGGCAGCGTGCCGCAGCGTGCCGCAGCGTGAAGGGACGAACTACCATAAAACGGGCGCAGATGTGACAGCAAAAGATCGGGCACGGCTTACACCGCGCAGGCACGTCGTCGGACGCGAGCTAGCTGTTGCGGGCAACGAACCGCTTGTGCGCCTCGGCGAGCCGCAGGAACGCGCGCGCGGCTATCTCCGAGCGTCGTCTCGCGTACTCGAACGGCGTTACCTCGTACCTGGTAAGGGCGACCTGCACCGCCGCTAGCTCGGACTCGTACTCGTCCTCGATCCCCAGCGCGTCCTCGACGTACTGGCTGTCTGCCTTGCGAGTGTTACCGGTCAATCCAGCTTGCCTATCGTCTGTCATGGCTCCCCCCAGCATGACAGTCTGGTGTTGACCCGGGCATGCATATGCGCCAGAAGGCCAACCCCACGACCGAGCAGCCGTTACCCCAGGCCACACAGGGCAGCGCTGACGCTTGCGGCTGGCTCGAACAAGGCTAACAGCGGGGGTGTTCGCGGGCGGCGTCAGCCCGCGCCGGGCCTGTCGCCCGGGCACTGTCAGAGCGTTATGTCCGCCTGGCGCAGTTCGCCTGTGGCGGGGTTGACGAGAAGCGACAGCACGATCGTGGCGTCCTCGCCAGCCAGCTCCACGCTCACCGACGCGGTGCCGTCGCCGGCGCGGTACGCGTCCGCGACCGCGCGGCCGGCCCAGACGGCGGCCATCCGCAGACGCCGGCCGAGCAGGCGGGCGTCAGCGCCTGGCGCCACCGGCACCGACGACGGCCATTGCGTGGCACCGTCGTTCATCCAGGCGAGCAGCGACTGCAGGGCCCGTGCCAGCGGCGAGCCCGCGGCGGGCGGCACGGCGAGCGTCAGCGACTGCACCCGCGGCGGGCGCTGTGGGTTGAGCTGGATCTGCACCTGGACCGTGCCCCGCTCCCCCGCCAGCCACCACCGGCAGTGCGCGGGAGTGTCCGACTCCGCCGGCCGCGCGGCGGACGGCGCGAAGTCGCCGATGCGCTCGCGGATCAGGGCCAGCGTGCGCCGCCGTTCCTGGTACGGGCTGTCGAGCGCGACGTTCTCGGTGAACAGCGCGTCCGCGGCCGCGTCGTCCCAGCTTCGCAGCAGCCGGTTCACCTGCTCGCGGGCGGCCACCGTCTGCGGCCACGGCTCCCCGGGCGGCGCGGCGGAGGCCGACTCGGACGCCACGGGCGCCAGGGCGATGTGACTGGCGGCCGAACGGGGCCGCAGGGTCTCGAGCACCGTGGCGGTCAGCCCCGACATCGCGGCGTACGTGGCGTTCCCGAGCGCGATCACGCCGAGGCCGCTCGCCAGGTGCCAGCGCATGTTGCTGCCGAATCCCGGGTAGCCGCCGCTGTGGCTCACCACCCGTCCCGCGCCCGGATCCTCGTCGACGAACAGCCCGAACCCGTAGTAGGCGGGACCGGCGGCTCCGCCGCCCGGCAGCCGGTCCGGCGCGCGCCACCCGGTGACCGCCTGCGGCAGCTGCATCTCCCGCCGCGACGCCGCCCGCAGCGGGTGCCCACCGGAGCGAAGTTCCCCAGCGGCAAGTGCGCCGTCAAGGCGCAGCCGGGGGGCTCCGGGGGGTCGCCCCCCCGGGTCAACACCGCCGTCAAGGCGCTGCGGGTGTCCGGCGGGGGATCCTCCCGGCGCGGCAAGTGCGCCGTCAAGACCCGGGGGGTCCGGGGGGTGGTTCCCCCCGGAAGGAAGCAGCCGGGGGGCTCCGGGGGGTCGCCCCCCCGGGTCAGCAGCACCCCCCGGCGGGAACGCCGCGGCGAACCCGGCCACCCAGCGCGCGAGGTCGGCGACACAGCTGAACACCCCGCCCATCGGCGCGAACGCCCCGTACGGGTCGAACGGCAGCTCCTCCCAGCCGCCCATCCCCCGCCGGT
Source organism: Trebonia sp. (assembly GCA_030038035.1). Next base: position 16,702 of record JASHPP010000448.1, on the reverse strand, counting down.
AACCGGTCGCCAGGCCAGCCGCGTCGAACTCCGCCGCCGCGAACCCCGTCCTGGCCAGGCCGAGCGGCACGAGCAGCCGCGTCCGCACGAACGCGGAGTACTCCGTTCCTGACGCCGCCGCGATCACCCGGCCGAGGATCGCGTATCCAAGGTTGGAGTACTCGAACCGGGTGCCCGGCGCCCAGTTGACGCTCACGCCGCCCGCGAGCAGGTCGCCGAACTCCGCGAGCGGCAGCCCCTGCTGGCGGTCCCCCCACGGGTCGTCGGTCGGGAACCCCGCGGTCATCGTCAGCAGGTGCCTGATCGTCACCCGGTCGGAGTCCGGCGTGGCCGGCGGCCAGCCCGCCAGCTCGGGCACGTACTTTTCCGCCGGGTCTTCCAGCGCCAGCAGGCCCTCGTCGCGCAGCAGCAGCACGGCCGAGGCGGTGAAGCTCTTGGACATCGACGCGATGCGGAACACCGTTCCGGCGTCCGGCGGCGGCCCGCCGAGGGCCCGCGCGCCGAAACCCGCGGCGTGCACCAGGGCTCCGTCCGCCACGATGCCGTAGCAGATCGCGGGCTGGCCGCCGCGGCCGAAATAGTTGCTCACGATGGCGTCGGCGGCCGGGAAGTCACTGCGCACGCGATTAGTCTCCCATGTCGCCGGCATGCGATTATCGACGTGTCCGGGTACGCCACAAGGGCGCCTCGAGACTTTTGGAGGTTTTGACAATGCCATCATCAATGCCGTCATCACAGGCGAGCAGAGCGAACGCGGAGCCGCTGTACGGCGGCCGCCGCCCTGGCCGGGTCACGGTCAGGGACCTGGCCGCGGCGAAGGCCCGGGGCGAGAAGTGGCCGATGCTCACCGCCTACGACGCGCTGACCGCGGGGATCTTCGACGAGGCCGGAATCCCGGTACTCCTGGTCGGCGACTCGGCGGGCAACGTGGTGTTCGGCTACGACACCACGATCCCGGTCACCGTCGACGACCTGATCCCGCTCACCGCCGCCGTCGTCCGCGGGACGAGGCGGGCCATGGTGGTGGCGGACCTGCCGTTCGGCTCCTACCAGGGATCGCCGGCCGCCGGGCTGCAGGCCGCGGTGCGCTTCATGAAAGAGGCCGGCGCGCACGCGGTCAAGCTGGAAGGCGGGCTGCGGGTCGCGCACCACGTCGAGGAACTCGTCGCCGCCGGCATCCCGGTGATGGGGCACCTGGGGCTGACGCCGCAGTCCGTGTACGCGTTCGGCGGCTTCCGGGTGCAGGGCCGCGGCGAGGACGGCGAACGGCTGCTGCGCGACGCCAAGGCGCTCGAGGCGGCCGGCGCGTTCGCTGTCGTCCTCGAGGGCATCCCGGCGGCGCTCGGCACGCGGATCACCGAGGCGCTGCACGTCCCGACGATCGGCATCGGCGCCGGGCCCGGCTGCGACGCGCAGGTGCTCGTCTGGCAGGACATGGCGGGCCTGTCGTCGGGCGCGCCCAAGTTCGCCAAGCGGTACGCCGACGTCGCGTCCGTGCTCCGCACCGCGGCGACCGAGTTCGCGGCCGACGTCGCCGCGGGCGCCTTCCCGACGGAGGAGTACTCCTACCAGTGACAGGAAGCCGGGACCGTTCGGGATAACGATGGGAGATCAGCCTGCTACGGCCCGCAGCTGGGGCAGGACCTCCTTGCCGATCATCTCGACCGCCGCCATCGGGTCCTCGGACATCACCTGAATGGAGACGATGTCCGCGCCGACATCGGTGACAAGCGGCCGGTACGCCTCGACGAGCCCGGCCGCGTCAGGGACGACCGCGTAGCTGGCGAGCACCTCCTCTGGGTCCATCTCGTCCGCCCTGATCCGCAGCTCGGCGGGGTCGGTGGCCTCGAGCCGCCCGGGGGCGCGCAGGCCGCGCAGGGACGACAGCGCCTTCCAGGCCTCGGACGGTCCGCCGGCGAGCACGGTCCACCGGGTCGCGAGCACGAGCTGGCGGGCGCGGCGCGCGGCGGCGGCCCGGCGGTACGGCGCGATCACCTTCGCGACCGTGTCGGCGGGATCCTTCACGCTGGTGATCAGGCCGTCGGCGTACGTGCCCGCGAACTCCGCCGACTTGGGGCCGCCGGCCGCCATGAGCACGGGCAGGTCGCCGGCCGGGGGGGAGTACAGGCGGGCGGTCTCTGTCGTGTAGTGCTCGCCGCGGAAGGACAGCTTCTCCCCGGCGAAGAGCCGGTGGATGATCTCCAGGGCCTCCTGCATGCGGGCCTGGCGCTCGGCGTACCCGGGGAACGGGAAGCCGAGCGGGCGCTCGTTCAGCGCCTCGCCGGTGCCGACGCCAAGCAGGAGGCGGCCGCCGGACAGCCGGTCGGTCGTCGCGGCCATCTGGGCGACCAGCGCGGGATGGTAGTGGAACAGCGGGCAGGTGACGGAAGTGCCGAGCTGAACGCGGGCTGTCCGTGCCGCGACCGCGCCAAGCCAGGACCAGACGAACCCGGCCGCGGACGTGTCGTCCACCCACGGGTGGAAGTGGTCTGACCCGAGGACCACGTCAAAGCCGGCTTCCTCGGCCGCCACTGCCTGGCGCACCAGGTCTTCGGGCTGATAGGACTCGTGGCTGCACAGCCAGGCGAACTTCATCGCGCCTCCTGTCGTGTTCGGTTCTCCATGGGAGATCTTCTCATCCGCGATGTGCTGCGGATTCCGCCGCCCGGATGCACCATGGGTATATGGATACCGACCAGATTGTTACGCTGCGCGCACTCCTGGTGAGCACGGGCTGGCTGGAGCGGGTCCGGGTGTTCGGGCGGGCGCTGCGGACCTCGACCCGGTCGCCCGGCGGGCTGCTCGTCGTGGGCACGCCCGCCTTCGAGCCGTGGCACCTGACCGCCCACCTGGACGAGGAGTCGCGGCTGGCCGGGATCCCCGAGCTGATGCCCACGCTGGTGCGGTGGTCGCCACCCGCGGACGCGCCCCCGCACCTGCGGGTGGGGCTGTCGCGGCTGGAGGCGGCGCGGCGGGGGGAGACGCTGTTCGTCGTTTCTGACGAGACCGCGCCGGTGCCGCTGCTCGAGCGGGTCAACGACGCGCGCCACGTGGGGGCGACGATCCTCGCGCTGGACACCGGGGACCGCGAACTCGACGCGCTCGCGCACGAGTCGCTGTCGGTTCCCCAGCATGGTCCGGGGGCCAGGGGGGTTAACGGGGGGACGGGCAGTCCCCCCCTTGCGGGGGGTCGCCGGGGGGTCGGCCCCCGGGGGCAAGCGGCGCTCACATTCGACGCGGTCCAGCACCTGGTGAGCGCGGCGGCGGGCGAGCGGGACACGGCTGGCGCGGGCGCCGCGGGCGCCGCGGGCGGCAAGCGCGGCTCGCGCGGGCTGCGCGAGCGGCTGGCGCGCTTGCTTGATACGGTCAGCGGCCCGACCACGTAGCCGCTGGCACGGCGCGCAAAGACAGGGGATACAAACCCACCCTTAGCGGGGGTTTTCTATCCCACATCCTTGAAAACGCGGGTGCTCCGCCAGCGCGGGAGCAGCCCGCACGGCACACGGCGGCCTCAGCGGCGGGGATTGTGGCCGGGTTGGTCAGGCGTCCAGGGACAAGACCATCGTCGGGCGCTCGATGACGTGGTCGTCGCGGAGCGGGCGGACGGCGGTGCCGATCGCGAAGAACTCGGTCGTGTGCGAGCCCCAGGTGTGGCTGTGCTGCCGCAGCTGGACGCCGACGATGCCCTCGGCGTGCAGTTCCTCGGCTTCGGCCTGCATGCGGGACATGGCCAGCTCGCGGGCGTCGTACAGCGCCTGGGTGAACTGCTCGATCTCGACGTTGCGCCCGATCTGGCCGAGCTTGGAGCCCAGGCGCTGGTGCGCGATGTGGTACACGCACGAGCCCATCACCATGCCGAGCGGCGCGTAGCCGGCCCGGATCAGCGTCCAGAAGTCCTGGCCCGACAGGTCCGAGGTGAACGGCTGCTTCTTGTTGTTGCGCCAGTTGGTGACCCCGCCGCCGCCCGCGCCCTGCTCCGCCTTGACCGCGGTGCCGACCGCGATGAACTCGGCGATGTCCGCGCCGAACTCCTTCATCTCCACGTCCAGCCGCACGCCGACGATCCCGTCGGCCTTCAGCGCGTCGGCCTCGGCCTCCATCCGGGACATCGCGAGCTCGCGGGCGTGGTACATCGCCTGCGACAGCACGTTGAGCTCCTGGTTGGAGCCCCAGCGCCCGACCTGCAGCCCCACGTGGTAGATCGACGAGCCGAGCACGAGCCCGAGGGGGCGGAACCCGGCCTCGCGCACGAGCAGGAACTCGTTCACCGACAGGTCGGAGGTGAAAATCGACCCGGCGCGCCCTGGCTGCAGCTCGGCCAGCCGCTTTATCGCGTCCTGCGGGACGCCGGCCACGCCCAAATCGGTCGTCTGCTGGTCCGTCATGACGTCCTCATCATCTCCTGTTAGCGCCGATGTTGACCCGCGCCGCCTGGCGGCGCTGCGGGTCCAAAGACATGATGGCCAGGGGAGGCGCCCCGGACCGTTCGGTATGAGCAGCGAAGCGGACGATCGCGGTGCCGATGTTGACCGCCTCGACGATGTGGTCGCGGCTGCCTTCCCGTGCCGGGCATTCGCGCTCCCGCACGTGGAACTCCATGTCGGCGACCACCACGCCCTCGGCGCCGAGCCGCTTCACATCGGCCGTGAGCTGGGTCCTCGCGTCGTGCCTGGCGTCGTTGACCAGCTCGGTCCAGCCCGCGACCTCCGCGTTGCCCGCGCCCCAGGTGGTCTGGCCGCGGGTCATCCAGTCGTCGTGCCTGGCGGCGATCGAGATGCCGAGCACCAGGCCGGCCGGCATCCAGCCCTTCATGACCAGCTTGGCGAAGTCCTGGCCGGACAGGTCCGACGTGAACGGGCGCTTGAGCGACGGGGCGCCAGGGGCGCGCACCGCGGTGCCGATCGCCTTGAACTCCAGGCCGCCGGTCGGGAACTGGCCGATCGACAGCCGCACGCCGACGACGCCGTGCCCGCCGAGCTCGGCGCACTCCTCCACCATCCTGTTGATGGCCGTCCGCCGCGCCTGGTACATCGTCTGCACCAGCGGCCCGAACGATCCGTAGCCGCCGCGGCTTGACACCTGAGTCCGCGCCGGCGGGCCCCAGGAGTTCCCGTACCCGTAGCTGCCCCACGCGCCGGGGCAGCCGTACCCTCCCGTGTACCCCACGTTGTAGACCGCCGCGCCGAGCACCTGGCCGACCGCGCCGAAACCGACGGACCGGATCGCCGCGAACTCGTCCGAGGTAAGCGCCGAGCCCCAGGTGCCGCTGCGCCGGATCTCGGCCATCCGCGCTTCTGCGGCGGGGGGCAAGTCGTGGCTCACGGCATCTAGCCTAGCCGCGAAAGTGGCGTTTTCACGACGTCACGCCGTCGCGCCAGGGCGGGCGTTATTCCCTGGCGTTATTCTCCTGCGTCCCACGCCTCGTTTCTCTCTCGCACCTTCTCCAGCGCGTGGCTGGCCTCCTCCCGAGTCGGGTACGGGCCGAGCAGGTCCTTGCCCGGGCACGGCGTGTCGTCTGGCTCGACCGTCATGTGCCGGGTGCAGAACCACCAGCGCTGTTCGTTGTCCGCGGAGTTTGCCATGCGCACTAGATTGCCATGGCGCACTAGACTCGCAGAACATGGCCACACTGCTCCACCCGGGACGGCTCTCCCCCGCCCGGCAAGTCCCCGCGAACATCGTCCGCCCCGAGTACGTGGGCAAGAAGCGCCCGACGCTCGGCGAGCCCGACGTCAAGGACGCCGGCACGATCGCGCGGATGCGGGTGGCCGGCCGGCTCGCGGCGCGCGCCCTGCAGGAGGTGGGCCGGCACGTCAGGCCAGGCGTCACCACCGACTACCTCGACCAGGTGGGGCACGAGTTCCTGGTCAGCCACGGCGCGTACCCGTCGACCCTGGGTTACCGCGGGTACCCCAAGTCGCTGTGCACGTCGCTCAACGAGGTCATCTGCCACGGCATACCCGACGACACGGTGATCCGCGACGGCGACATCGTCAATGTCGACATAACCGGGTTCATCGGCGGGGTGCACGGGGACACCAACGCGACGTTCCTGGCCGGCGACGTCGACGAGGAGTCGCGGCTGCTCGTCGAGCGGACGCACGAGGCGATGATGCGCGGCATCCGCGCGGTCGCCCCTGGGCGGCCGCTGAACGCGATCGGCCGGGTGATCGAGTCCTACGCGAAGCGGTTCGGCTACGGCGTGGTCCGCGACTTCACCGGGCACGGGATCGGGACCACGTTCCATTCCGGGCTCGTGGTGCCGCACTACGACGACCCGGACAACGACGTGATGATGGAAGCGGGGATGACGTTCACGATCGAGCCCATGCTCACCCTGGGCACGATCAAGTACGACGTATGGCCGGACGGGTGGACCGCGGTGACCAGGGACCGCAGGCGCACCGCCCAGTTCGAGCACACGATCCTCGTCACCGAGGACAGCCACGAGATCCTGACGCTGCCGTAGGGCGCGCTGGAGTTCCCGATCATCCCGAACGGAGCGTGGCGACTGCCCGGGGGAGCGGCCCGCGCCCGTTCGGGATAATGATTTTCATGCGGACCTTGCTGGGGGCACCGTGATCGAGGCGGTGGTGTTCGACCTGGACGGCGTGCTCATCGACTCCGAGCCGGTCTGGGAGCAGGTGCGGCGGGACGTCGTCGCCAGCCACGGCGGGCACTGGGCCGCGGACGCGCAGGACCGGCTGATGGGCATGAGCACCGCCGAGTGGTCCAGGTACATGAGCTCCGGCCTGGGCGTGCGGCTGCCGCCGCGGGAGGTGGCGGAGGTGGTCATCGCGGCGATGGCGGCGCGGTACCGCGAGCACCTGCCGCTGCTGCCCGGCGCGGTGGACGCGGTGCGGCGGATGGCGGCGCGGTGGCCGGTCGGCCTGGCGAGCTCCGCGCCACGGTCGCTGATCGAGACCGTGCTCGACGCGGCGGCGCTGCGGGCGGTGTTCGCCGCGACGGTCTCGACCGAGGAGCTGGCCCGCGGCAAGCCCGCTCCGGACGTGTACCTGGAGGCGGCCGCGCGCCTTCGGGTCGCGCCTGACGCGTGCGCGGCCGTCGAGGACTCCTCGAACGGGCTCCGCTCGGCGGCCGCCGCGGGGTGCGCGGTCATCGCGGTGCCGCGCCCGGCCTATCCCCCTGCCGACGACGCGCTCGCCTCGGCCAGGCTGGTGCTGCCCAGCCTGGCCGGGCTGACCGTCCCCGCGGTCGAGGTGCTCGGGACCGGTTAGGCGTCGCGGGTGCGGAACAGGTAGCCGCCGATCGCCAGGATCACGGCGGCGTAGATCAGCGTCACCCCGAACTGCGGCCAGGCCGACCACAGGTGCGGGTTTTGCTGGCCGATGGTCACCGAGAGCACCCGGCCTGCCCCGTCGGGGAAGAAGCGCATGATGTCCCAGCGCCAGGTGTCCGGCAGGAGCTGGATGATGATCGGCAGCACGAACATCAGGCCGATCGCCGAGGTGATCGCGCCCGCGGTGTGCCTGATGATCGCGCCGAGGCCGAACGCGATCAGCGCGACCGAGGTGACGAACAGCGCCGTGCCGATGATCGCGGTGAGCACGGTCCCCGGGGAGATCACGATCGTGCCGACGAACGTCGTCGAGGTCGGGGTCGAGATGACGCCCATCGGGACCGAGACGGAGTGGAACAGCGAGGCGCTCACCCCGGTGCCCGACATGAGCGCCTGGCCGACGAAGAACGAGATGAACGACGTGATGACCGAGACGATCAGCGTCACCGTGGTGAACGCGATCAGCTTGCCGGCGAAGACCGTGCCGCGCCGTGGCATCGCGGTCAGCGACGTGCGGATCATCCCTGTGGAGTACTCGGAGGTGATCGCCAGCGCGCCGAGCACGGCGACGACGAGCTGGCCGAGCTCGAAGAACCCGCCGAGCGACGCCTGCGTCGCGTCGAGCCCGGCCTTGTTCGCCGGGTTGCCATGCAGGTTGGACGTGACGGCGACCCCGGCGAGTGCCGCGATGCCGACGCTGACGATGAACAGCGCCGCGATCGTCCAGTAGGTGGAGCGGACCGAGCGGAGCTTGGTGAACTCCGAGCGGAGCACGCCGGGCAGGCCGGCCCGCCCGGCCGCGGGCGGCAGCGCGGTGAGCTGCATGCCCTTCGCGATAGTGGTAGCCATCGTTCAGACCCCGCTTCCGATGTTCGCGGGCGCCGCGGGCGCCGCGCCCGCGCCGGGCACCCCGGTGTGGTATTCCAGGCTGCCCGCGGTCAGCTCCATGAACGCCTCCTCGAGCGAGGCGTGCACCGTGGTGAGCTCGTGCACCCGCAGGCCCTGCTCGAACGCGATGTCGCCGACCACGTCGGCGGTCATCCCGCGCACCTGCAGCGTGCCGTCCGGGTCAGTCGTGGCGGTGCCGCCCTTGGCGGCGATCGCGGCCGTGAGCTGGTCAGGCGAGGGTGTCCTGACCCGGACGGCCGAGCCGGACGACCGGGCGATGAACTCGGTCATCGCGGCGTCGGCGATGAGCTTGCCCCTGCCGATCACGATCAGGTGGTCGGCCGTGTTCTCCATCTCCGACATCAGGTGGCTGGAGACGAAGACCGTGCGGCCCTCGGCCGCCAGGGCCTTCATCAGGTTCCTTATCCACAAGATGCCCTCGGGGTCGAGCCCGTTGACCGGCTCGTCGAACATGAGCACCTGCGGGTCGCCGAGCAGCGTCTCCGCGATGCCGAGCCGCTGGCTCATGCCGAGGGAGAACCCCTTGGACCGCTTGCGGGCCACCTCGGAGAGGCCGACGAGCTCGAGCACCTCGCCGACCCGGTGCGCGGGCAGGTCGTTGGTCTGCGCCAGGCACAGCAGATGGTTGTAGGCGCTGCGCCCGCCGTGCACCGCCTTGGCGTCGAGCAGCGCGCCGACCTCGCGCATCGGGTAGGCCAGGTCGGCGTACCGCCTCCCGTCCAGGGTGACCGTCCCGGCGTCGGGGTAGTCGAGCCCGAGGATCAGGCGCATCGTGGTGGTCTTGCCGGCGCCGTTCGGGCCGAGGAAGCCGGTCACCTTGCCCGGCTCGATGCCGAACGTGAGGTTGTCGACGGCGACCTTCTCGCCGTACCGCTTGGTGAGGCCCCGTACCTCAATCATGGAATCATTCCTCTCGGGTCAATTAACGATCCCAGTCTGGCCGGCGTCCGGCGTGCCCCGCGTCGGCCCCAGTGATGATTTCGTCCTACTCCCCGGGGGGGACGGCTGGCGGGGGCGCGCAGCGGCCTGCGCGGCCGCTCACATCCGCAGGCCGGCGGCGCCGAGTTCGGCGAGCGCCGCGTCGACGTCCCGGGCGGTCAGGGGCTCGCGGGTGGCGCGGGTGGCGCTGGTGGCGCCGGTGGCGCCGGTGGCGTCCCAGGCGGCTTCGCAGAGCGCGCGCAGGCCGTCTATCGCGGCGCCGGTCCCGGTGAGGGCAAGCTGGCCAGATGCCTGACGCAGCGCGTTCCAGCCCCCGCACGTGAACCCTTCGTCGTGGCGGGCGACCTGCGGGTACGGCCGCAGCAGGGCGTCGAGGGTCGCCGCGACGTAGGTCGGGCGGAGCCGGGGCGGCGCGAGGAGCAGGTCGGCGGGCCGGGACACCCCCGTGAGCACGAGCATGCTGTGCGCGCCCGCGCGGTAGGCGGCCTCGATGTCGGTGTCGAGCCGGTCGCCGACGACGAGCGGGTTTTTCGCGCCGGTGCGGATGACCGATTCCCTGTGCAGCGGCGGCTCGGGCTTGCCCGCGATAAGCGGAGCGGTCCCGGTGGCGTGGGCGATGACCTGCAGCAGGGATCCGTTGCCAGGCTGGGTGCCCCGCGGGCCGGGCAGCGTGCTGTCCGCGTTCGTGCCGACGAACAGGGCGCCTGCCCGTACCGCCAGGCCGCCCTCCGCGAGGCTGCCGTACTCGATGCCGGGACCGTAGCCCTGGACGACGGCCAGGGGACGTTCGGCGGCGGTGGACACCGGCCGCAGGCCGCGTTCCCGCACGGCCAGGCGCAGCGCCGTGCTGCCGATGACGAGGACGGGAGCGGCAGGCGGCAGCTTGTCGGCGAGCAGCCGGGCGGCGGCCTGTGCCGAGGTCACGACGTCGTCGGGATGCGCGGGGACGTGCATGTCCTTGAGGAGGGCGGCGACCGCCGCGGGGGTGCGGGAGGCGTTGTTGGTGACGTACGCGAGGCGCATGCCCTGCCGCCTGGCGTGCTGGAGAGCTTCAGGCGCGCCGGGGATGGCGGCGCCGCCGATGTAGACGACGCCGTCCAGGTCGAGGAGTGCGACGTCGTACTGTTCGTGAAGGTTTGGCACAGCGGCTAGCTTCTCATTCCGCGCCTGGCTTGGTCCTGCGGGCCTCGAGCGTGGCGCGCACCTGGCGGAGCGCGTCGGTGTACGGCTTGCGGTCCGGGCGCATCGCGGCGGCCAGGGCCAGGTACTCCGCGGCCGCCGCGTGCTCGCCTTTGCGGGCCAGGGCAAGGCCCAGGCCGAAGTGCGCGTAGTCGTCGCTCGGGCTCGCCTCCACGATCACCCGGAAGTTGTCCGCCGCCTCCGCGTACCTGCCGGTGTCGAACTGGGCGCGCGCCAGGGCCTCGCGGACGCTGCGCGACGTGGGTTCGGCCATGACGGCCCGCTGCAGAACCTGGGACGCAGCGGCCGGGCTGCCCTTGCCGAGCAACTCCATGCCTGTCGTGTACCAGGAGTGGACGTCCGCGGCCTCTGGGGGAACCGGATCACCGCCGGGGGTTTCGCCCGTTCCGTCCCGAGTGTCCCGATCTTCCCCCGCATCTCCTGGCCCGTCTCCCGGCCCGTCCCCCGTCCGGTCTCCCGTCCCGTCTCCCCCGAAAGCAGCCTGGCCAGCGAAGTTTTCCGGATACCGGGAATCCCAGGTTCCTCTTGGTCCTTCTGACATGGTGTGCAGACCCTTCCGTCCGGCCATGAGTCCGGTCTCGTCCTGGCGCCGTTCCGTGGTGTCCGCTACGACCCGGACCGGGTGAGCGGCATCGCGAACGTCACCTCACCACCGTACGACGTGATCGGCTCGGGGACGCTGGATGAATTGTTCGCGGCCGAGCCGCACAACATCGTCCGGCTGATCCTGCCGGGGTTCGGCCCGGACGCGGAAGCGGCCGGCCGAGAGGCGTGCGGCGGGACGGGCAGCCCCGCCGACCCGGAAGTCACCGGGGGGTCATCCGCCGGGCCTGGGGGGCCTGGGGGGCCTGGGGGGTCGTCCGTCCGGGGAAGCAACGCCCTGGCCGCGGGACGGCTGCGCGAGTGGCTGGCGGACGGCGTGCTCGCGCCGGACCCTGAGCCGGCGCTGTACGTCTACGAGCAGAGCGGACCCGGCTGGCTGCAGCGCGGCCTGATCGGGCTCGTCGGGGTGGGCACGCCGGATTCGGCGGGGGTCCTCCCGCACGAGGGAGTCATGCCCGGGCCGGTCACCGGCCGGCGCGAACTGATGATGGCGACGCGCGCCAACCTGGAGCCAATCTTCCTCGTCTACAACGGCGGGACCGATAGCGCCGACGCCCCCGGTGCTGCCACGGTTTCCGCACCGGGTTCCGGCGGGCACGGGGGCCCCGCCGGCCCGGACCCAAGGCCGACTGCTTCTGGGCTCGTGGGGGTGGCGGCCACCCAGCGGGCGCCGCTGGTTTCGGCGGTGACCGGCGACGGCGTGACCCACCGGCTATGGCGGCTCGCCGACCCGTCCGAGCACGCGGCCGTGGCCGCCCACCTGGCGGGACGCACCGCGCTTATCGCCGACGGCCACCACAGGTACGCGGCCTACAGGGAACTGCGCGAGCTGATGCGCGGCGCGGGCTGCGGCGCGGGCCCGTGGGACTACGGGCTCGCTTTCCTCGTCGACGCCGACGCGTACCCGCCCCGGCTTGGCGCGATCCACAGGGTCATCCCGCACCTGGCGCCGGACGAGGCGGCCCGCCTCGCCGCGGAGGCGTTCACCGTCGAGGAGGTGGCGGGCGGCACGGCGGAGGCCATGCGGCTGCTAGCCGAGGCGGGACGGGAAGGAACCGCGTTCCTGCTCGCGGGCCGGCCGGGATTCTGGCTGCTGACCGAGCCTGACCTGGGACAGCTGAGGGCCGCCATGCCGCCGGGAGCGTCGCCGGGCTGGCAGGCGCTCGACGCGTCCGTCATGCAGGAACTGCTGCTGGCCCGGCTGTGGTCGATCAAGGACAACGAACGCGACGTCCTGATATCCCACGACGCCGGCGAGGCCGTCCGGATGGCGCTTGACGCGTCAGGCACCGCGGTGCTGTGCAACCCGGTCCCGTTCGCGACGGTCAAAGAGCTGGCGGAGCACGGCGAGCGCGTGCCGCGCAAATCCACGTCGTTCGGTCCCAAGCCCCGCACGGGCCTTGTCCTGCGCACGTGGGAGCCGTAAGCTCCGCTGCGCTGCCAGGACGGCGCGGCTATTCTGCCGTGCCTGGTGACTCGCCGGGCTCGGTGAGGTGAACGTCCGGCTTCGCGTGGCTCGCGAGGGCTTCGTCGACCGAGTCGAAGATGGCGAAGACCTTGCTCAAGCCGGTGATGCGGAAGATCCGCAGGATGCGACCCTGCGTGCAGACGAGGTCGATTCCGCCGTCGTACGCGCGCACCCGCTTGAGTCCCCCCACAAGCACGCCCAGCCCGGTCGAGTCGAGGAACTCGACCCGCTCCATGTCCACGATCAGGCGGTAGTTTCCCGCGTCCACGAGGTTGACAAGCGTCTCCCTGAGCTTGGGCGCCGTGTAGACGTCGATTTCCCCGCTTACTTCGACAACGGTCGTACCAGGGGCAGCGGAATACTCATTGAGCATGAGGTCCATTGCCTCTCCCCCTCTCCCCTCTACTCCTCTGTCTGGGACAATAGTCGGATGCGTGATCACAAGGCTACGAGCGAGCGAAAGTCCAGTTACACAGGCGTACCGGACATAACTGACCTCGGGGGCGACGTCTTCCAGATCGACACCCGCATGGCCGGGTACCAGGGGATCACCGCCGGATACCTGATCAGGGGCAGCCGGCCGTGCCTGGTCGAGACGGGGACCGCGCCGTCCGCGCCTGTGGTGCGAGACGCCCTTGCGAAGCTGGGCGTGGGGGCCGCCGATCTCGCCACCGTCGTGGTCACGCACATTCACCTGGACCACGCAGGCGGCGTGGGCGACATCGCGGCCATGTACCCCGCAGCCGACGTGGTCGTCCACCAGAAGGGTGCCAGGCACCTCGCCGACCCGAGCAGACTCATGGCGAGCGCCAGGATGGTGTACGGGGACGCGCTCGACGTCCTGTTCGGCACGCTCGCGCCGGTGCCCGCTGACCGGATCAGGACGCTGGACGATGTAGGCACGGTGGATCTCGGTGACGGCCGGCGGCTCGACAGCCACTACTCTCCCGGGCATGCCAGGCACCACGTTGGGCTGATCGACTCGGCCAGCGGCGACCTGTACGTGGGCGACGCGGCCGGGGTGTACATCCCCGAGACCGGCGACCTGCGCCCGGCCACGCCGCCGCCGGACTTCGACCTAGAGGTGGCGCTGGCCTCGTTGCGCAAGTTCGAGGCGCTCGGGCCCAGCCGGCTGCTGTTCAGTCACTACGGGCCGGTGGACGACGTCGGGGCGATCCTTGAGCGCTCGGCGGAGGAGATCACGGTATGGGTGGACGGCACGCGCCGGGCCCGTGCCGCGGGGATGGACCTGGACCATGCGATCGCCATGGTGCGCGAGCAGACGCTGTCCCGGTACGCCGCACTGCGCGAGGGCGCCGACCCGACGATCGCGGCGAAGTTCGAGCGCATCAGCGGCGCGGCCACGAACGTCAGCGGAATCTGGCACTGGCTGGACAAACTCGAACAGCCAGCATGACCGCATCGGGATCGGGGTCGGATGACCGCCCGGGAGCCGCGCGGCCGACCATGACCGGATGGCCGCCCGTACTGGCCTTACGCGTCGTCCTCGTCTTCGTCGTCATCGTCTTCGTACTGGTCGTCTTCGTCGTCGAAGTACTCGTCGTCGTCTTCGTCGTCGCCTGAGCCTTCTTCATCGTCGAGATCGCCCTCGACCTCGTCGTCCTCCTCGTGCTCCTCGACCTCGACGTCGTCCTCGTCAACCTCGATCTCGTCGTCGTCGTCGGACTCGTCGAATTCCTCGTCCGCGCTGTCCTCGATGTCGTCCCAGTCTTCTTCCTCGAGGTCTTCGACCGAGATGCCGTCCAGCTCGTCAAGGCGCGCCAGGGCGTCAGTCTCCTCCTCTTCGTCGGCAACGACCGCGCGGGAGAACGCCTCCCTGGCCGCCTCAGGGCGTCCTGCCGCGAGCAATGCCTCGCCATAGGCGTAGAAAAGCCTGGCCGACCAGGGCCGCAGGCGCCCATCGGACAGCTCAGGGACCTGGAGGGCCAGGACCGCGGCGTCGGCCAGACCCTGGTCCCTGCGGATGCCCGACTCCACGATCCGCAGTTCGATCTGCGCCGCGCGGGGCAGTCGCTTGGCCTCATCGCTGTGCACGAGCTCGAGCGCCCGGTCGAGCCTGCCAAGCGCACGCTCGGAGTCCGCCATCAGCGGAAGGTACTCGCCCCGTCCGGTCAGCCGGCGGGCAGCGCGCAGCTCCGCCAGCGCTTCTGCCCAGCGCCCGGCGCGGTATGCCGCGATGCCGGTCACCTCCCGCACCACGCCGATCCGGGCGGCCACCTCCCGCGCGGCCTTCGCGTACCGGTACGCCTGCTCGGGATCGGTCGCCAGCTCGGCAGCCACCAGGTACCGCCCGACCGTACCGGCCAGGTCCGAGGGCAGCCCGTTGAGTTCGGCCTTGGCCTCGCGGGAAAGCTGGTCCTCCGTGATGCTGTCCGGAATTCTGGGCGGCGCGGATGCCGCCACGCCCTGACGGCTGGGCCTGCGGTCTTCAGCCCGCGTCCGGCCGCCCGCGAAGCCGGACGGACCAGCGGATCGACCCGGCCGGAATGGCCTGCCCGCGCGATCGCCGGCTCGTGGCGATGGCCGCCGCGCTCCGGGCCGAGTCGCGCTGCCCTGCCACTGTTCCCGGTCAGGGCGCTCGGCACCCGGCCGGGATTGTGAGTCACGCCAGTCGCGGCCGTCGTCTCGCCGATAGGGCCGGGCGTCGCGGGACGCGGCGCCCCGTCGTTCCGTCCGTCCGTCAGGGAAGGGCCCCCCGAGACGTTCGGACGTGTTCCTGCTGAAGCCGCGGCTGCGCGCAGGCGGCTGTGTCCCGCCCCGATAGGGCCGAGGCTGGTCGTCACGGAATCCTCCGGTCCGCCGCGGACGGTCTGCACCGTACCCGGAAGGGCGCCGCTCACCGGTGTCCTCCCTGTAGCCGCCGCGGCTATCACGGAACCCGTCGCCGCGCCGTCCGGGATCACGCGCGTAGGGCTGCGAGCCGGAACGCTCCGGGCGGCGCGGACGGTCGTAGCCGCCCCCTTCTTCCGCCCCGCCCCACTCCCGGCGCTCGCCGCCGCGGCTCGACGGGCGATATCCGCCAGCGGGCGCACCGCGGTATCCGGACGACGGCCTGCGGTCACCGCCAGAACGCCAGTTCCGGGAATCGTCATCGCCGTCGCCCCGGCGGGACGACGACCGCGATGGCCTGTCGGCCGGGCCGCGTCCGCTGCCGCTGCCGCCGCGGAAGGAAGATCCCGGCGGCCGACGGGACGGTCCGCGCCCGGATTCGCCCCATTCCCGGTCAGGCTGCTGGCCAGATCCGCGGCCCGCACCCCGCCCCTCGCCCGATCTAGCCTGCCATCGCCCGCCGCCTGAGCCACCCCGCGGCGGGGTGCGCCCCCAGGTGTCGTCGGCACCGCGGCCGCGTGACGGCCCGCCGCTGTATCCTCGCTCGCCGCTGTATCCTCGCTCGCCGCTGTATCCTCGTTCGCCGCCGGACCCGCCCCGCCCCGGACTTGTACCGCGAGCCCGGTCGCGAGCGCCCGCAGCGCGCGGTCCGCCATCGGACCGGCGGTCCGTGCCGCTGCCGCGGGCATACCCGTCGCCGCGCCAGCCGCTCCGGGCAGCACCGCCGCTTGCTCCAGCGCCTGCGTCCCGGTTGGCACCCGCGCCCCGGTTAAAGCCGCCACTGCGGCCAGAACTGCCGCTGCGACCCGAGCCGCCGCGACCGTAGCCTCCAGAGCGTGCGGCACCTGCCGCACCGCCGCGACCGCCGCCAGCACGACCAGCACTGCTGCCACCGCCCGGACGCCCGCGCCCGTAGCCTGCGCCGCCACGCTGCGACGCGTTGTCATCTTCGGCCACTTGTCCGACCTTCCTGAACGGCTGGCATCAAAAATAAGGGCCGCTGCCCCGGTCCGGGGTAGCGGCCCTGTGTGGTGTGTTCCGGCGGTGTCCTGCTCTCCCGCGAGGCTTCCCTCGCAGTACCATCGGCGCTGAAGGGCTTAACTTCCGGGTTCGGGATGGGACCGGGTGTTTCCCCTTCGCTGTGGCCGCCGGGAACGGTTTCGGGTTGTGCGCGCGCCGGGGGGCGGGTGTGTCCCGGGAGCTGCACAGGGGCGCGAGCGTCCTGCCCCCCGGGGCGGGGGGCGGTGCCTGTCTGCTGGCTGGCTGGGTGCGTGCCAAGCCCTCGGCCTGTTAGTACCGGTCAGCTGCGCACCTTGCGGTGTGTCCACTTCCGGCCTATCAACCCAGTCGTCTGGCTGGGGGCCTTACCCGCTCGTGGCGGTGGGAGGCCTCATCTTGGGGCGGGTTTCCCGCTTAGATGCTTTCAGCGGTTA
>JASHPP010000447.1 GCA_030038035.1 Trebonia sp. | reverse complement strand
GCGCGGGTGTCCTGCTCGGCCGTCGTCACCAGCACCACGGAGTGCCAGCCGTACTGCCTGGCGAGTTTTCCGATGAACTCGGCCTCGCCCCGGGTGTTGCCAGGGACGGGCTCGAAGCAAATCAGCCGCACGCCCTGCACCGGCGCCGGGCACGGGCCGCCGTAGCCGTGCTGGCCCTGTGAGACGACAAGCACCGGCGCCCGCTGTTGATGGGCCAGTTGCAGGGCGACCGCCATACGATCGCCTGGGCCGGCCATCAAGACGATCGCGTCTACGCGGGCCGGCATTCCCTGCGCCGGCCAGATCAGCAGCCGGGCCGTCAGCCCCGCGAACACGAGCACGAGGCAGACGACGATGACGAGGATCCGCCGCCACCAGCGAAGAAACGCGCGCCTGGCGGCACCGGGGAAGCCACGGAAAGATGGGCGGCGTCTCAAGGCGGGGGCGTTTTCGTTCGCGGACCGGGCGCCTTCCAGAGCTTGGCCGTTCACCGCCCGCCGTTGTTCCCGTTCGCCTGCTCTATCGGCTCGAACTCGGGTTCAGGTTCGGTCTCGGTCGCGGTCTCGGAGCCGGACTCAAAGATCGACCCACGGTCCAGCAGGTAGCCAGCGTCGAACACGGACCCGCCGTCGAACGCGTGGGCGGTCTCCGTCTCGGTCCCGGTTTCCGCCTCGGCCTCGGCCTCGGGCTCCGGCTCCGGTTCGGTCGCTGCCTCCAGGTCAGGCCGGAACTCAGCTCGCGGCTCGAATGTCGGCCGTGGCTCGAATGTCGGCCGCGCCAGGAAGGGTAGCGGCTCACGCTCGGATTCGTGTGCGACCTCAGGCTCGGTATCGGGGACACGCTCGGACGCGAGCTTGAGGTCGGACTCAAGCTTCGGCTCGGCCTTCACCGCGGTCCAGCTCTCGACCACGGACGCGTGCTCAGGCACCCGGCGAGGCTCAGGCATCGGGCGGGGCTCCGGCATCGGGCGAGACTCAGGCATCGGGCGAGGCTCCGGCATCGGGCGAGACTCGGGCATCCGGCGGGTTTCCGTCGCGGGCACCGACACGGGCATGGACACGCGGGGCGCCGATGCGGGCGCGCCGTACGCGTGCCGTCCCCCCTTGGCCGGGCGCAGGAAGCGGCCGGTGGTCCGGTCGGACTGATCCGGGTCCGCGACCAGGAGGCCGATGACCTCGCGGCCGTCGGAACTCGCGGCCATCGCCAGCCTGGCGAGCTGCTCCGCGCTCGCGGCGCCCGCGGCGACGCTCAGCACGGTGACGGCCGTGGGCATCGTCTCGGGGAGCTGCAGCGTCTTGTCCTCGACGACCGCGACGTCCACGACCAGCCTGGCAGCCGACGGGATGGCGACGTGCGCGGAGTCGGCGGCGAGCGTCCGCAGGAAGCGGGAGCGCTTGGGCGATCCCTGCTGCCCTTGCGGCGCCGCGCAGGCGGTGAACAGCGCGGCGGCCGCCATCGTCTCTGGCTGCGGGCCGGTGACCAGAACGGTCGGGATCCCGAGGGAGGCGGCATAGGCGGCTAGCTGCGGGCCGAGGGCAAGCGCGGCCGGATCGCCTGGCATCGACAGCGCCGTGACCAGCGCGGCCCCCTGGCCGGTCACGGACGCCGCGGCGCTCATGATGTCCTGCAGCGCCTGGCGCAGCCGCCACGCCTCCACGGATCCGGGCTCGTAGCCGTCGAGGAGCCGGCTCCAGCCGGACGCGTCAGAAGGATGGCCGACAGGAACCGCGGCGAGCACGGGCAGGCCGATCGCGCGGGCTATATCGTCGAGCTGGACGAGCTTGCGCGTACGGCGCGCCCTGACGACGGCCAGGAGGACGCCCGCCACGAGGCCGGCGAGCACGCCGAGCCCGGCGTCGAGGGCGTCCTGCGCCAGCGCCGCCATCCCGGTCGTCGTGGTCGCTGACGCCGACTCGAGCATCTGTGCCACCACATGGCCGGCCGGGCTCGCGGGATTCGTCACATAGGCGATGTAGCTCCTGGCCACCGCGTTCGCGGCGCTTTCCGCCTGGGCGGCGGACGTGCTTTTCGCGCTGATCGAAACGATGCTTGAGGTAGGACTTTCCGTGCTTACCTGCTTTTCGAGCATTTGCAGCGACATAGGCGGCGAAATCGAGGGCAATGCGGCGGAAAGAACAGGCTCACTGCTGGCGATGACGGCCTGGGTCGATATGCCGGGCACGTCCTGCGGGAGCACGACAAGCGCATAGCTGGTCACCAGGGGAGGCTTCAGGACCGAGAAAGCGATGCCTGCGAGCAGGCCGAGCAGGGTCACGGCGCCAACGAAGATCTTGTGGCGCCGGACGATCAGGACTACCTGCGCCACGTTCAGCGATTGCTGGCTCATCTATCCTCCGCACGGCTATCCGACGGCCCACGTCAACTTGCGTCGGACGCGCACCATGATAGGGGGTACTGGGATTTGGCAGATGATGTCTTGAATGCCGACGCGTCATCGAGAGCGTACCCAGGCCTTGCAGCAGGATGAGCGAATGTGATGTGGGTGATCAACAGCAGGTCCCGGCCAGGATGGCCGGTTCCCACGAGCGTGGCCGAGGGCTGCCGCCTGCCAAGCCCCGGCGAATACCAGCCGAGGATCGGGTCGGTCTCCCCCTGATGAATGCCCCATTCGAGCCCGCCGGGAAGTTCCAGCAGGGCCGAGCCGGGAACAGGCGCGTCGGGCCAGGTCAGCTCCGCGCGGGCGCCGTCCAGGACCGCCTGCACCAGCGGGCCGAAGTGGAACGCCAGCCTGACCTCGTGTCCCACCGCGTCGATCACGTCGGTGATGTCGATGACGCGCGTGGCGGGGTCAAGCCGGACCGTCCGCCGATGCCGGGCAGGCGGCGAGAGCGAGGCGTAGCCGTCGTGCTCCGCGGTCCAGTTCAGGTCGGGGTTCTTGACGTCGATCTCCAGCGTCCGCGCATGCCGCAGCCACATGAACGGCCCGCCCTCCACGGACTGGCTGCGCCCGGCGATCTCCACCGTGTTATGCGCGATCGTCGACCGGAAATACGACCGCCACAGCGGTTCGCCGTGATAGCAGTAGGTGCCCGGATCGGCGAGGATCTCGACGCCGCCGTAGCGCAGCTCCACCGAGAGCGCGTCGGCGTGCGCGTGCGCGGCGATCGAAAGAAACCCGTGCGGTCCGCCGTCGCAGCGGCACCATATCTCCGGGGAGTCGGCCGGGACCGTTCTGAGGATAGTTATTCCAGCATCCCCGAAACGGGAGGGGCGCTGGGCTGGCCTGCCTGGCACCTCGCGCTGGCCGCCCGCCAGTGCGCCGGCGAGCGTGCTGCCCACGCCCGGCGCGGACCGGGGCCACCAGTTGAGGCGGCCGAACACGGCGTCGCCGAGCGCCAGCAGCAGTGGCCACTGGTTCTCGGCGGGCGCGTCGAGCAGGATCGCGCGGCCGTCGTCGCCGTCACCCTGCCGCGGCGCCCGCGAGCTGACGTCGAGCATGGCCGCGCCGCTGTCGGTCATCGCGGCCAGCCGCGCCCAGACCGCGTCGGAAACGGGATGGCCGGCCGCGGCCGCCTCCACCGCCGCGAGCAGGCCGAGCGCCGCCACGAAGCACTGGTAGTCCGTGGCCAGCTCCCGGTCGATCCCGGACGCAAACGTGTTGCGGATGAGCTCTTTCTCCAGCAGGGCCGCCGCGTCACGGCGCCAGCGGTCGCTTTCCGGGAACCAGGGGAACGCGCAGCTCCCGGTGAGCTGCCCGGCTGCCTCGGCGATCACGTGGTTGTTCGCGGACGAGCCGCGGCTGCGGAAGGCGGCCAGGTACTGCTGATGCCAGCGGATCTGGGCGAGCGCCAGGGGATCGTCCTCGAACAGGCCGGCGGCGTCCGGCCAGCCGTCAAGCAGCCGCCGGATCCAGGCGAGGCTGATCAGCCTGATGCCCACCTCGATGCCGCTCGTCCAGTGGACGCCGGACAGGAACGGGTTCTCCCGCCACCACGAGCGGAGCTGGTGCGCCACCCGCCTGGCGTACATGTCCTCCCCGGTGAGGAACCACGCGGTCGCCAGCAGCGTCAGGTGCTGCAGCCGGGAGACCTCCCAGACCTGCTTGACGTCGCCGGTTTGCTCCTGCGAGCGGTGGTTGATCGTGAACGCGTACTGGCGGGGCTCGCTTCGCCGTCCGGTGACCGGATCGCGGAACCAGTCTGGCTCCTGCAGATCGGTCCGCAGCACGCCGAGCACCTCCCACTCACCGCGCAGCAGCTGGTCCGCCGCCGCGATCACGGCCTTCTGCGCGACATCCGGCACGGCCGCCGCGGTGCCGCCGGGCAGCACGGCGCTGAAGCGGCGCCGGCCGGCGGGCACGCCGCTGGCGCAGATCGCCGCGACCTGTTCCGGCAGCACCTGACGTCCCGCCCAGGCCGACTTGAGCGCCTGGTCGCGGGCGCGCCAGGTCATCTCGACAGGCGACATCCGCCCCAGCCTCCGCGCATACCAGCCTAGCCGGGACCCGCTCCCAGAGCCGGAACCGCTCACGCTATTCCCCCCGCTCACCTTCTCCTCACCAGTAAGTAGCTCACACCTGCACCGGATGCCCGCTCAGCACGCTCTCGCCGACGGCGATCGTCGCCCTCGTGGTCGCCAGCAAGGAGTCAACGCTGATCGGCATGGGCCCGCCCGTCCTGACCGCCTCGACGAAGCTGGCCATCTCGGCCCGCTGCCCCTTGTCCTGGCCGCCGCGGGCCTTCGCCGCGCTCTTGCCCCGTGCGGACCAGACCCCGGCCGTCTTGAAGTTGTCCAGCCGTGCGCTGCGGCCCCCGCCGATGGCGTCCATCGTCTCCTTCTGGAAGCGGGAATTCCCGCCCGTCAGGTAGGCGACGGCGCCCGTGGCGCCGCTCGCGAACAGGAACGTCGCCGTCACGTCGCCCTTTTCCGGGCCGCGAACCGCGTATACCCGCGCCGGCGGGCTGTCCGCCCACCAGCTCAGCGTATCGATGAAGTGCCCGCCCTCACCGGCGAACCGGGAACCTTCGGCCTCCTCGTTGAGGTACCAGCTACCGGAGTCCAGCGTTCCCGCGTTGACCAGGTACCGTGTCGCGGAGCTGGCGGCGGCGGGGCCGAAGTCCTTCTTCATCCCGGTCAGCAGCGGCGCGAACCGGCGGTTGAAGCCGACCATGAGCCGGTCGTTGCCGGTGACCGCGATCGTCTCGGCGATCTTGTCGGTCTCGTCGCGGGTCAGCGCCAGCGGCTTTTCGACGAAGACCGCCTTGCCGGTCTCCAGCGCCCGGCACACGAACCTCGCGTGGCTGGCGTGGCGCGTGACGACGAAGATCACGTCGAGGCTGTCGTCGCCGAGCACGGCCTCGGCGTCCGTCGACGCGGTGGTGAACCCGAACTTGCGCTGCGCGTTGACCGCCGACAGCGACGTGGTGGTGGCCACGTGCGCCAGCCGCACGGTGGCAAGCTTCGCCAGGTGCGGCAGCAGCATCGAGGAGGCGTAGCTCCCCGCGCCGATGAACCCGGCTGACACACGGGATTTTTTTTCATCACTCCGAACGGACGGTGTCTTCGCGCCCTGCGGGCCGGCTAGCACGCGGGTGGTGGCCGGCGCCGGGGCGTCCCCGGCCGGGTACTCGAGCAGCACGCCGACCGCCTTGATCGTCCCGGACTTCAGGTCCGCGTAGACGGTCGCCGCGTCCGCCATCGGGAACACCCCGTCGATGAGCGAGGCCACCTCGAGCTCGTTGCGGGCGACCAGGTCAAGGAACGATTCCAGGTTGCGCTTCTCGGTCCAGCGGACGTACCCGGCCGGGTAGTCGACGCCCTCGAGCTCGTACCTGTCGTCGTACCGCCCAGGGCCGTACGACCGCGAGAACCGGACGTCGAGCTCCTTCTCGTAGTAGGCGTTCCACGGCAGGTCCAGCTTCATCTTGCCGATGTCGACGACCCTGGCGCGGTCCCTGGCCAGCTTCACGGCCGTCTCCACCGGCCCGTTGGACGACCCGCCAGCGGACAGGAAGACGTGGTCGGCGCCGCGACCGCCGGTGATCCGCGCGAGCTCGGTCAGCACGGAGTCAAGCTCGTCGGGCGAGCCTGCCACCACCGCGCCGGCCTTCTCCGCGAGGCGGCACCTGTCGGGAACCGGGTCGATGCCGACCGCCTGCACGCCGGCCGCGACCAGCAGGCGGACCACGAGCTGGCCGATCAGCCCCAGCCCGATCACCGCGGCGGTCTCGCCGAGCTGCACCTCGGCGCGGCGCACGCCGTGCATGGCGATCGAGGCGACGGTCGCGAACGCCGCGTGTTCGGGCGCCACCCCTGGCGGCACCGCCGCGCACAGGTTCACGGGGACCCAGTTGTACTCGGCGTGCAGCGCGTGCTCGTTGCCCGCGCAGGCGACGAGCTGGCCGGCCTTGAACTCCTCGGCGCCCGCCCCGACCTCGGTCACCACGCCGCACAGCGAATAGCCGAGCGGGGTGTAGGAGTCGAGCTTGTTCAGCACCTTCTTGTAGGTGGTGACGACCCCCTGCTGCTGCACCTGGTCAAGCACCTTGCGCACCTGGTCCGGCCGCGCCCGCGCCATGCCGACCATCGACATGCTGGCCTCGGACACCTTCATCAGCTCGGTGCCCGTCGAGATCAGCGAGAACAGCGACCGGACGAGGACGCCGCCGGGACGGCAGGTGGGTGCCGGGACGTCGAGCACGGCCAGCTCGCCCGACTTGTAGTTCTGGGCTATCTGCTTCATCAATTCCCTAACTGGTCCCGAAAGTCAGCCGGCCACCCCAGCGGCCCGTACCTGGCGATACCACAGCTCCATCGACAGCAGCTGCCAGATCTGCTTGGCGTAGTCCTCGCGGCCCGCCTGCTCGTCCGCGATCAGCTGTTGCAGCGCGGGCTTGCGGAGCATGCCCGCCTGCACGAGCTCGCCTGCCACGAGCACGTCGCCGATCAGCTCTTTGAGGTCGTTGCGGACCCAGGCGCGCAGCGGGGCGCCGAAGGAGGCCTTCGGCCGGCGGGTGATCTCGTGCGGCAGCCAGTTCTCCGCCGCGTCCTTGAGCGCGGCCTTCTGCACCCTGCCGCGGATCTTGTCCCGGCCGCTGATCGTGAACGCCGCCTCGGCGACGACCTTGTCGACGAACGGAACCCGCACCTCGACCGACGCCGCCATGCTGGCCCGGTCGGTGTAGGTGAGGTTAAGCCCCGCCATGAACAGCCGCGTGTCGGCCAGGCACATCCGGTTGACCTCGTCGTCCAGCGCGTTGTCGGCGTAGATGGCGGCATGCTCGCCGACGACGTCGCCGACGTGGACGGCCAGGTCGGGGCCGACGAGCGCGGTCAGCCCGTCCGGGTCGTACAGCGTGTAGCTGCGGCGGAACCTGGCTTCCTCCGGCAGCTCGGCGAACGTCATGAACCGCTTGGCCCAGCGCGGGTACCTGAGCCCGCGGTCGCCGATGCTCACCGGGAGGTGTTCTACCGTGAGTCGCGCGGGTGCGCGGACGGCGCCGGGCAGCCGGTGATAGCGGCTGGCCATCAGGCAGGCCAGGTGCTTGCGGTAGCCGCCGAACAGCTCGTCGGCCCCCATCCCTGACAGGATGACCTTGACGCCGCGCGCGCGCGCCGCCTCGCACATCAGCACGGTGTTGATCGCCGCCGGGTCGCCGATCGGCTCGTCGAGGATGTCCACGATCTTCGGCAGCAGGTCCACGATGTCCGGGGAGATCTCGATCTCGTGCAGGTCGATGCCGAACTGCCTGGCGACCTTCCTGGCGTAGACCGCGTCGTCCGGCATCGCCTCGAGCTTTTGGTCCTCGGGCCGGAACGTGATCGTGTAGGCGTCGACCGCGCTGGAGTCGCGGTGCGCGAGCACGGTGATGATGCTCGAGTCAAGGCCGCCGGACAGGAAGCTCGACACGGGGACGTCGGCCACCAGGTGGGCCCTTACCGACTCCTCCATGACCGCCCGCAGGTCCGCGCTTGGCTGGTGCGCGGCCTCGGCCGCCGCGTCCTGGACCCGCCAGTAGGACCTGACCTCAAGCTTTTCCCCCGGCCTGATGCGGGCCCAGGAGCCGGCCGGCAGCTTGCGCACCCCTTGGATGGCGCAGCGCTGCTCGGGCACCCAGTAATAGAGCATGGACGCGACCAGCGTGCCCGGCTCGATCCGCAGCTCGGCGCCGAGCGCCGCGGTGATCGCCTTGAGCTCGGACGCGAACACGATCCCGTCGCCGCGCTCGAGGTAGAGCAGCGGCTTGATGCCGAGCGGGTCACGGGCGAGCACGAGCTCGCCCGTGATCGTGTCGGCGAGCGCGAACGCGAACATGCCGCGGAACCGGGTCAGCGCGGCCGGCCCCCACTGCCGCCACGCCTGCAGGACCACTTCGGTGTCGGACTGGGTGGCGAACGTGACGCCCCTGGCGCTCAGCTCGGCGCGCAGCTCCCGGTAGTTGTACAGCTCGCCGTTGTAGGTGAGCGTCAGGCTGCCGCTGTGCAGCGGCTGGTCGGCGGCCGTGGACAGGTCGATGATCGACAGCCTGCGGTGGCCCAGGTGGAGTGAGACCCGCTCGTCCTCGTGGCTCCACACCCCGCCCGCGTCCGGCCCGCGGTGCGCGATCCGGTCGGTCATGACGTCGGTCAGCTTGCGCCCGTCGGCCTGCTGGTAGCAACCGGCGATACCGCACATGGCTCAGTCCACCGCCTGGCCGGTCATCCGGGCGTAGACGCCGAGGTAGGCGCGCTCCTGGTGGGACCAGGCGAGCTCGTCCTCGACCCGGGCCCGGCCGAACTTGCCGAGCTGGGCGCGGGCCGCCTCGTCGTCGATCAGGCCGACGATCGCCCTGGCGTACTCGTGGACGTCGTTGGGCGTGACGTACACGGCCGCCTCGGCGGCGGAGACCCGGGTTTCGTGCAGGTCGAAAGCCACCACGGGGAGCTCGAAGGCCATGTACTCCATGGTCTTGTTCATCGTCGACACGTCGTTGAGCGGGTTCTTCGGGTCTGGCGACAGGCCGACGTCGGCGGTCGACAGGATCTTCTTGACGAGCTCGTCCGGTGCCCGGCCGGTGAACTCGACGTGCCCGCTGAGCTTCAGCTCGTCCCTGAGCGCGACCAGCTCGTCGAAGCAGTCGCCCGAGCCGATGAGGGTGAACGCGATGTCCTCGCGCTTCATCTCGTGCACCACGATGTCGGCGGCCCTTATGACGATGTCCACGCCGTCCTGGGGACCCATCACGCCGATGTAGGCGGCGAGGAAGTCCCGGCCGCGGCGCAGCTGCGGGTCGGCCTCGCCGCGCGTCAGCTTCGACGGGTCCGGGCCGGTGCGCACGACCGTGACGTCCTGAGGCGCCTTGCCGCTCCTGCGGATGGCGATGTCGCGGTACGAGTCGTTGGTGGAGATCACGTGGTTCGCGGTCCGGTGCGTGCGGCGCTCCAGCGCCAGCAGGCCCCGGTACGGCAGCGCCGGGCCGCCGGGGAAGCGGGACAGGAACAGCTCCGGGCACAGGTCGTGGTGGTCGAACACGAACTTGGTGCGGTCGACCGCGCGCGCCACGATCGCGATCGGCCAGAAGATGTCCGGCGGGTTGCACGCCTGGATGACCGCGAACCGGCCTTTCCTGCGCGCCTTGAGCGTCTGCCACGCCGTCGCGGCGAACGAGTAGGCGTACTCGGTGATGAAGCTGAGCTTGCTGCCGCCCGGCGCGTACGGCCGGTACTTGTAGAGCTCGACCCCGCCGACGACCTCGTGCGCCGG
>JASHPP010000446.1 GCA_030038035.1 Trebonia sp. | reverse complement strand
GAAGACGCGAGCGGAGTTATGCATCCAGGCATCACGGCCAGCCGTGGGTGCCCCGGCCAGGGCCTGGGCGAAGGCCGCGAAATCGCCGTCGCCCAGCTCGGCGAGGGTCTTGCCCGCGGTCAGGCAGATCAGGGCCAAGGCGCCGCGGGCCACATCGCGGGTCCAGTTCGCGCTCCACCCGAACCGCTGCGCCACCTCGGTGATCTGCTGCACGTCGCCGGGATGCCGGGCGGCCCACTGCAAGTAAAGGTCACCGGGAGTCTTGGCCAGCAGCAGATCAAGGTCGGGCGTGAGGTGGCCCTCGACGAAACACCAGGTCAGGAACGGCCACGCGCCGGTGCGCTTCAGGTCGGCCAGCCGCGCCGGGGTCGGCCGCCTCATCCACGCCGCCAGCTGCGGATAAGCCGCTAGCAGCCGCCCGGCGGCATTGCGCCGCAGGCGCCGGCCGTCCGGGCCGATCGGCAGCGCAGCGACCGCGTCGGCGTAAGCAATCAGCAGGTCCGGCGCCCCCTGGCGGCGCAGCGTGACGGCAGCCGGGGCGCTCACCGGGCCGCCGCCCGGGCCCGGGCATACTCAGCGGCCAGCGTCTCCGGGGACAGATGCACATAGGCGGCCGTGGTCTCCGGGTTGGCGTGGCCCATCAGCTCCCGCAGCGCCAGCAGGTCAATGCCAGCCGAGGCGAGCTCGGTCCCATAGGTATGCCTGAGCCGGTGCGGCCGGACCCGCAGCGCTCCCGAGGCCAGCCGGTGGGTGCGGAAAATCCGCCGCAGCCCAGCCTCGGTCATCGGCTGCCCGGCCGTCGGGCCGCGCAGCACCACGAAGCACTCCGCCGTCCGGCACGACGCGGGCCGTTCCTCGCGCAGGTAGGCGGCCAGCTCGGCGAAGAACGCCCCGTCCACCGGGACGACGCGTTCCCTGCCGCCCTTGCCGGTCACCCGCACCCGGCGCAGCCCCATGTCCACATCGGCCAGCCGCAGCGACCGGACCTCCGCAGCCCGCAGCCCGCCCAGCAGCATCATCAGCGTGATCGCCCGGTCGCGGAAGGTCCGCAGATCCGCTGTGAACGCCGCGACGTCCTCCGGTTCCAGCGCCTCGGG
Organism: Trebonia sp.; assembly: GCA_030038035.1. The sequence goes on along the minus strand of JASHPP010000446.1, from coordinate 4,611 downwards.
CAGCCGCTGCGGCTGACGCACCAGCCGCCCGCCGCTGCGCGGCCGGCCCGGGCCGATATGCCCCAGCAGGCCGCGACGGCCAGGCCGCAGGCCGGTCGACCGCCGTGCCGCCGGCACCGGGTTCTCCGCCCGCGCCCCCGTCATCACCACGAACTCGAACAGGCCGCGCACCGCCGCGATCCGCCGGTTCATCGTGGCCGGCGCCGCCCCGCGGCCGGCGCCAAGCCGGACCACCGCCTGACCCGCCGTGCTCGCCGGACGCTGCTGCCAGTCCAGGTAGTCGAACAAGTCCGTCGCCACCACGCCGGCCAGCCGGGCGTTCCGCCCGGCCAGGAACCGCAGGAAGTTCAGCAGATCATAGGCATAAGCCCGGACCGTGGCCGGTGAGAACGCCCGCGACCCCAGATGCGCCAGGAACCGGTTGACCAGCTCACCGTCCGCGCCGCACCCCTCGACCCGGTGACCATCACTGACCAGCACCACACGCTGTCCCATCGACCCTCCCCTGGGACACCTGACCTCAGTGTGACGCCGCCAGTCCCCAGCTGCGGGGACGTCAGGCAGCCCGGGCGTGTCGCCGGGCCGAGGGCCGGTTAACGGGGATGCGGTTTAACCAGGACGAATTCGTGGGCGTGTAGGCGATCTCGACGTTGTTCGCCTTGGCCCAGGTGCCCACCCGGGGGTCCTTGCGGGTGCTGAGGTGAGGGCTGAAGTTGTCGCAGATGATCGCGATCCGGGTTGTTGCCGGGTAGAGGGAGCGCAGGTAGCGGCAGAACTCCAGGAACCGGGCCCGGGTCTTACGTGGCTTGATGTGCCCGAACAGCTTGTCCTCGCCCAGCTCGTAGGCGGCGAGCAGGTGCCGGACCCCGGCGGTCCGCGTGTAGGTGGCGCGCATCCGCGGCCGCGGCGCCCGGCCGGGCTCCTTCCTTTTACCGCTGACTGCGGCCCACTGCCGTCCCGGGCGCGGCTGCAGGTTGAGCGGCCCGAACTCATCCAGGCAAAAGACGATCTGCGGGTCGCCGTCCTGCGGGACTGCCTCACGGTCGGCGATCGCGTACAGCTGCTCCACTCGCGCCTTCTTCTCCGCATAGCGCGGGTCCTTCGACGCCTTCCACGTCTTTATCCGTTGAAAGGTGACGCCCTCGGCGCGGAGCAGGACCCGCAGGCCCTCGTGGCTGATGTCGTCGACCACCCCCTCGGCCACCAGGAAATCGGCCAGCTTGGCCAGGCTCCAGGTGGAGAACGGCAGGTCATGCTCGGCCGGCTTGGACTTGGCGATCTTCTTGATCTCCCGCCGCTGGCCCAGGGTGAACTTCGGCGGGCGGCCGCCCTTGTACTTCGGGTAAAGGGAGCTGAACCCGTCCGCGTTGAAGTTCCGGACCACATCGCGGACCCGGTCCTCGCTGGTGAACGCCACCTTGGCAATCGCGGGCACAGCCATGCCCTGCGCGGACAGCAGCACCATCTGCGCCCGCCGCCAGGTCACCACCGACCCGCTGCCGCGGCGGATGATCCGCACCAGCCGCTGTCCCTCGTCATCGTCGATCTCGCGTACCCGCAGCCGTTCACCCACCGGCCCAGTCTCGGCGATCTGCGCCTGCGGGGAAAGTCCGCGCGGGGCAAACCCAACCTGCTACGGCACTAGGGCTAGCCCACGTCCAGCGGCAGGCTCGGGGTGGCGTACGGCGGGGACAGCAGCCGGGTGCGCAGCAGGCCGGCCAGGCCGTGCGGGCCGGAGACGAAGTCGATCGCCAGCCGGGCGATGGCATAGCGCAGCGCGGCGTGCGCGTCCGGGGACAGCGGCCTGGGCTGGAGCTGGTGCCCGGCAGCCGACAGGGCCAGCTCGATCATCGTGTCGATCACGGTCATGTCGGCGTGGCCGATGACGACCGGGACGATCATCGCGTCGCAGCCGGCGGTCTCGGCGCCGGCGCCGGTCAGGTAGCCGGCCTGCCCGGCGCGGGCCCGGAGCCAGGCCTCCTCGACCGCGGCGGCGCCGGGCTGGGAGCGCAGCCAGGGAAACGGGATGTGCGCGATCACCTGGGTGTCGGCGCCGGCCCGGCCGGGCACCATCCTGGCGCGGATCAGCAGCTCGCAGCCCAGCTGCAGCGCGTCATGGAAACGCTGCCCTTCGGTGCGGTGATCTTCGGGGCCGGCCTTCTTGCCGAGGGCCTCCAGCACCGCCTGGACGGCGGCGTTGCATTCGGGGGTGAGGTTGCCGCGGAGGACGGCGGCGCCGCCGAACGTGGTGCCGGCCGCCAGGTAGCGGTCGTCGAACCCGTCGTCGTCGTCGGGGTCGGGGTGCTGTGCGCGCCACTGCTCCCAGGCGGCGGCCGCGATCAGCGCCAGGTCCTCCGGCAAGGCACCCGCCGCCGCGGCGTCCAGCAGGATCGTGCCGGTCTGGGCGCGCAGCTCCTCGGGAAGCTTGTTCACCAGGCCGGTGATCTGCAGCCCGCAGGACTCCGAGACCTGCCCGGCGGCCATCGCATCGGCCACGTCACGATGCCGACTCAGCCGACGCACCTGCCGGACGAAAGCCCGCGCACCCTTCCTGGTCATGCGCGCCGACCGCGTCGAACCGCCGCAAGAACGCCGCGTGCGCCGCGGCAAACTTCGCCCGCAGTTCGCCGAGTGACAACAGCACATCCCCCAGGCCAGCAGGTCCTTGGCCACCGATGGGCTCGCCGGGTGCCGGTGCACGGCCACCCAGTCGGTGTTCAGCACCCGCAGGCAGCCGCCCGCCAGCGCTTCGTGCACTGAACGCACGGCACCGAGGAACCCCGAGCCGGGAATCATCGGCCGGTCCGCCGGCGCCTTCCGCCGCGGCGCTCGGTGCACGCCCGCGCCGTCCTTGTCGCCGCCGACGCGCTGGACCGGATGACCAGCGCGCTTGGGGTTCCCAGGCAATTTTTCTCACTGCCGCTCACCGAGACTCATGACGGGTTTTTCCGGTCGCTGCGCAGGACCTCCGTCAGCCACGGGCGCCGCGCCCGGGCGCTAGCCCATATTGCGCACGACCTGGCTGTGACCGCAGGGACGCCGGGCCTGTGGCCCGTCTCGGTGCCGCAGATACCCGTCACCGGCCTGCAAGCTCCACGGGAGGAACTAGAGGAAGCAGCCGGGCAGGTGCGCCAGGCGTTCAGGCTGCCCAAAGGCCCAGTACAGAACACCGTGGGGATGCTCGAGAAACACGGCATTCTGGTGATCCGCCTTCCCCTGGACACCGCCGACGTCGACGCATTCTCCCTGCCGTTTCATGACCGGCCCGTCGTCGTGCTCGGCACCGATAAAAACGACCGGGCACGATCCCGGTTCGACGCCGCTCACGAACTCGGGCACCTCGTAGTCCACGGCGACCAGATCTGGGGCGTCAAAGAAGTCGAGCACCAGGCCCACGAATTCGCCGCCGGCTTCCTCATGCCCGCCGAAGACATCGCCGACGAACTGCCCGACCGCGCCGACTGGCCCGCCCTATTCCAGCTGAAACAGAAATGGCAGGTCTCACTGGCAGCCCTCCTAATGCGGGCCCGGACCCTCGGCCGCATGAACCGTGGTGTTCGCCGCCTATGTCGCCGCCCGCGCACACGCGCTGCTGGGTACGCCATCGACTGGGTCGACCGATTCGACGGGACCGACGCCTACGCCAAACGGCGGCCGAAAGCGCCAGCGACATGGCAGCAACTGCAAGCCGACATCGAAACCATACCCGCCCATATCGGCACAGCATCACACGTCGCCATCACCGGTAGCTTCCGGCTGGCACCGGCCTTCACTGTCGGCGCCGCACTGCGGATGGTCACCAGCACAGACATCGCCGTCATGCAACGCGGCACCCCATGGCCCTCCGACGCGGCCTATACCGCGCCGGCCACACCGACATCCACCGCGTACGACATCGGACAAGGCCAAGACATCGCGATAGCCATCGAGGTGGCCACCACGATGACCGCCGACGTCCAGGCCTTCCTGCAAGACCAGCGCATACCCGTCGGCCGGCTAGTCGTTCTGGAACCGCCCGGCGGCCCGCGCGACAACGCCGTCGCCGGGCCAGAACAGGCCTGCGCACTAGCGGTCGGCCTCGGCGACGCCGCACGCCGCGCCGCTCGCGGCCACCCGCGTTCACCTATTCCTCGCCGCACCAATGGGCCTCGCGGTCCTCCTCGGCCATCGCTGGAACCGCATCGCTCCAACTATCCTCTACGAGGACCTAGCCGCCCTGGGTTACGAAGCAGCCTTTACTTCACTGCCTAGTACAAGTTGTGGGCAGGCCGAGTTGTGCTGCGAGGCGAGCCACTCGGTCATGAGTAACCAAGGCTTACCACGTCTATGCGAACGAGATCCCGCCTGTCGGGTTGCGTCGGCCACTGTCGCGGGATGCCTAGTTGACTGCCGGTATCGAACGCTTCAGTAGGCTCTGAATAGCCCTGTGTCCGAAGACAATGACGTGGCCGGGCGACCAGCGATGCCTGATGGGAGCGTTCAACCGACGGGCCAGGACCCTAGAGGAAGCGGCCATCCATCCCGCCTGCGTCCGGGAAGTATTTCCTTGGCGCAAGTGTTATGGGTAAGCGTACGTCACGCAAGTCTTGTCTACTATGAAGACTTACAGGG
>JASHPP010000445.1 GCA_030038035.1 Trebonia sp. | reverse complement strand
ACGGCGGTCAGGTGCGGCACGAGCCGCAGCCACGCGGGCCAGTCCAGGTGCTCCCGCGCGTCCAGCTCGCCGGCCGCCGCGCTGAGCATGGCGACCGCGTCCCCGCCCGCCCGCGCGTCCCCGCCCGCCTGCGCGGCGTCCCCGTCCCTGGCGTCCGTCTGGCGGCGGCAGGTCTCGCTGACCCCGGGGGCCACGGTCACGCCCGTCACGGTGCCGCCGGGGTCCCGGCTGGCGCTGATGAGCCCCGCGCGTGCGAGCGCGTCCAGCCCGTCCGCGGCCCGTTCGGCGCCGCCTTCGTCAGGGCCGCCGGCGCAGGAACGCCCGAGAACCTTCAGCCGCAGCATCCCGGCAGGGATCTCCACCCCTGGCGCCAGGCAGGACAGCACCCGCAGCAGGGCCGCCGCCTGCGCCCGCCCGCCCGCGGCGAGCGCGTCAAGCGCCAGCTCCCACGTGGCCGCCGCGGCCTGGCACCCGCTGTTCCCGCTGTCCGCGCTGTTCCCGCTGTCCGCGCCGTCCGCGCCGTTCGCTCCGTTCGCGCCGTCCGCCGGCTGGCAGGCGCGCCCGGACAGCGCCTTCGCATACCGCCTGAACGTCCGCTCCGCCGCGAACTCGGACCCGACCTGCGACCCGGCCAGGTGCAGGGCGAGCGGCAGCCCGCCCAGCCGTTCGGACAGCGCCGCGGCGGCCCTGGCCGATCCGGCCCGGGGCGCCCGGTCCCTGAGCACCTGCCCGCCGGCCACCCGGTCAAGCCCGCCGAGCGTGTGCAGTTCCGCGTGCTCGCCCCAGGCCCGCGGATCGCCGTTGCGGCTGGTGATCACGATCAGCCCGTCGGCCGCGGCGCGCAGCCACCCGGCCCCGCTCGCCGCGTGCGCGCCATCCACGGCGAGCGCGCCCGGATCGTCCGCGTTGTCGATGATGAGCAGCCATGGCGGCGCCTGCGGCAGGTAGTGCCACAGCAGGTCGGCGAGACCGCGCTCCCCGGTCTTGGCCATGGCCACCTCGCCGGGCCGCGCGCCGACGACGGCGGCCAGCTCGAGCAGCCTGGCCGTCACGGTCCGCGCGTCGGCCGCGGGCACCCACCAGGCCTGCCTGCCCTGCCGCTCCGCCTCTTGCGCCAGCCACAGCGCCACCGTGCTCTTGCCCGTCCCGCCGGGCCCGGCCAGCACATGCGTCCGCCCGTCCGGCTCGGCCGCCAGCGCGCTCAGCCGTGCCAGCAGGTCCTCCCGCCCCCGCACAAGCCCGGGCAGCCGCTCAGCCGGCGCCCGCAGCAGCTCCGACCGCGCCGGGACGGCCCCGGCCCCGGCCTGTTCAGCCTCCGCCTGAACCTGCTCGGTGGTCACCGGCCCGCTGTCGGCCGGCCCGGCGCTCACCTGCTCGGCATCGCGCAGCGGCGGACGGTCGCGCCCGGCCCGTGACCGGATCCGCCACACAGCGGCCGCGCTGACGACCCCCACCGCGGCCGCTCCCGATCCGGCCGCCGCCCAGACGAAGGTCGCATCCACGCGGTAAGCGTACAAACACTCCGCGTTGCACGTACCCTGTTCGCCGGAGCCGCTGCCTCGGGCACGGGAGTCGATGGCCGACCGGTCAGCGGCCCGGCCGCGCGGCACCACGCGCCCGCCCGCGGCGCGATCCCATTGTTCACAGGGACCACTGGCGTGCAACTTCGCACACTCCATGACCATTTTGCCGCCCGTAATGCCCGGTTTGTCCATGCACAAAGTGTCCAAAGTCACACTTGCGGGACTTCTGGGACGCGAGGGAAACAGCCGGCAGAAGCGGAGCTGCGGGCATCGTCCCTCGGTGGCATACCGTGGACGAGTGGCCGACACGGACGATGTAGTAAAGCGCATCCTCACCACCTACGACACGATCACGGTGGTCGGCGCGAGCGCCAGCCCGGCGAAGGCGGCCCACCGCGTGCCCGCGCTGATGCAGCGTCACGGCTGGCGGATCATCCCGGTCAACCCGCGCGGCGGGCAGATCCTCGGCGAGCAGGCGTACCGGACGCTGGCCGAGATCCCTGAGCAGGTGGGACTGGTCGACGTGTTCCGGCCGGCGGAGCGGGCGCCGGAAGTCGCGCGGCAGGCCGTCGCCGCGGGTGCCACGGCGCTATGGCTGCAGCTCGGCATCGCCTCCGCGCAGGCCAGGGAGATCGCCGAGGCAGCCGGGCTCGCCTACGTGGAAAACCGCTGCCTGGCGATCGAGCTGCGCCGCCTCGGCCTCGACGCGCCCGGGCTGCGCGCCTGACCGCCGTTCCCGGGGTACTGAGCCAGTTCGGCGCCGGGTCAGCCGACCCGGGCCAGCGCGGCGCCGGGCCGCAGGCTGGCGATCCGCCAGCTCCCGAACGCGCCGGCCAGCAGCCCGCCTGCCACGGCAAGCACCACGGCCAGCGTGATCACGCCGCCGCCGACCGCCGGATTCAGCGGAACGGGCACCACGTGGATCAGGCTCGAGCCGCCGATGAGGATCTGGCGGGTACCTGGCTGCGGGATGGGCTTGGGCAGGTTGTCCGCGCCGGCCGTCGCGTACAGCTTCGGCGCGACCGCGGCGATGATCGCCGCGCCCGCGAACCCGAGACCGACTCCGGCGGCGGCGCCGGCGATGCCGATGGCGGCCGACTCGCCGAGCACCTGGGCGATGACCCGCCTGGACCGCCAGCCGAGCGCCTTCAAGATGCCGAAATCGGGCATCCTTCGGCTCACCGCGGCCAGCGTCAGCAGGCTGGCCGCGGCGAACGCGGCGGCCAGCGCCAGCACCGTCAGCCACCTGCTCAGGTTGTGGACCAGCGACACGGCGCTAGTCAGCGACCCGGTCACCTGGCTGGCCAGGTTGCCCGCGGTGGTCACGATCGTGCCAGGCAGCAGCCTCCTGATCTCCTTGCTGACCGCCGGGATGTCGGCGGCGCTGGCCGCCGTCAGGTAGATCGTGTTCACCTCGTTCCGCAGACTGCCGGCCTCCAGCGTCATGACCTGGGCCCGCGCCAGCGGGATGTAGACGCTGGGCGGGTTGCTGCCCTGCGGCTGGCTGACGATCCCGATGATCGTGTACCCGGACTGGCCGACGGTGACGGCCGATCCGATCGTCAGGCGGTTGGACGTCGCGTACTCGGAGTCCACGATCGCGACGCCGGCGTTGGCATCGGCCGCGGTGAACCAGTGGCCGGAGACCAGCGACGCGGCGCCCAGCGGGCTGAGCCAGGTGTTCTCGGTGTCCACGCCGTCGACGGTGTAGCCGCCGAATGCCGGAGGGGCGTAGCCGCTCGTCGGGAACGTGGTCAGCTGATCCAGGATCGTAATTCCGCCGGCCGCTGCCGCCACGCCAGGCAGCCGCGCTGCCTCGGCCACCTTCGACGCGCTGAATCCCGAGTACGGCGCGTTCAGGTCGCTCTGCGTCTTCCCGGCCATGTTCACGCACGTGCCGTTCGTGCAGACCTCCAAGGGGTTGCCGTCTGGGGGCAGCTGCGCTGCCTGGGCGCCCGGCGGCGGTGCTGTCGGGTGCGGTGCCTCGCCGGTTACGGTCACGTCGGTGCCCACCCCGTACAGCGCGCCGAGCACCGTGGACTCCGCCCGCGCCACCCCGGCCGACGCGGCGGACACCGTGACAACCAGTCCCACGCCCAGCCCGAGGCCCAGGGCGATGACAACGGCCTGGCGCATCCTGCGGCTCAGCTCCCGCCGCAGGTACGTGACAAAGAACATCCGCGCCAACCCTTTCCGCGCCGCCTTGGCCAGCTTGGCGGCAGACACCGTTGTACCGCACACATCTGCCGGCCGGAAGGGGCCGGGGCACCCGGACGCCGGCCTGCATGGCAGCCTGAAGTAACCCGACGGCAGACCAAGGGGTGACCAGAATGCACCCGATCGTCCACGCGCTGGCCATCACCGGGTCGATGACCTGGGAGATCGCCTGGGCCCTCATCCTCGGGTTCACGCTGTCGGCCGTCGTGCAGGCGCTGGTACGCAAGGCCGACATCATCCGGCTGCTCGGCGATGACCGCCCGCGGACGCTGGCGCTCGCGGCGGGCTTCGGCGCGGCGTCCTCATCGTGCTCCTACGCGGCGGTGGCGCTGGCCCGGTCGCTGTTCCGCAAGGGCGCGAGCTTCACCGCCGCGATGGCGTTCGAGATCGCCTCCACGAACCTGGTGATCGAACTCGGCGTGATCCTGGCGCTGCTCATGGGCTGGCAGTTCACCGTCGCCGAGTTCGCCGGCGGTCCTGTCATGATCGTGGTCATCGCCGTGCTGTTCCGCCTGCTGCTGACGCAGCGGCTGCTGCGCGACGCGCGCGCGCAGGCCGACCGCGGGCTCCCCGGCTCGATGGAGGGGCACGCCGCGATGGACATGACCGTCGGCGGCACGGGTTCCCTCGCCCGCCGGCTGGCGTCCCCGGAGGGGTTCACCGCGGTCTCGCACGTGTTCGTCATGGAGTGGGCGGCGATCATCCGGGACCTCGTGATCGGACTGCTGATCGCCGGCGCGATCGCCGCCTGGGTGCCCGACTCGTTCTGGAGCTCGTTCTTCTTCACCGGTCACCCGCTCGCCGCCAAGCTCTGGGGACCGCTGATCGGGCCGGTGGCGGCGATCATCTCGTTCGTCTGCTCGATCGGCAACGTGCCACTCGCCGTGGTGCTCTGGAAGGGCGGCATCAGCTTCGGCGGTGTGGTCGCGTTCATCTTCGCGGACCTGATCATCGCGCCCATCCTGAACATCTACCGCAAGTACTACGGCGCGCGGATGGCGGCGTTCGTGCTCGGCACGTTCTACGCGGCCATGGTCTGCGCCGGCTACGTCATCGAGCTTGTCTTCGGGGGGCTTGGCTGGATTCCCGACCGGGCGGAGGCGAGGATCCCGTCCCAGGGCGTGTCCTGGGACTATACGACGTGGCTGAACATCGTCTTCGGCATACTCGCCGCGGTGCTGCTCGCCCGGTTCTTCCGCAGCGGCGGGCTGTCCATGCTGCGCATGATGGGCGGCGAGCCCGAGGCGGAACACGGCGGGCACGTCCACCACGACATGGCGTGAGGCGAGCGCCGGACAGCCGGCCGGGACCGTTCGGGATAATATGGCACCATTAACCGGTGACGTGGAAAGCACCGGAAGTTACCCGGATCGATGATCTGACGAGCGCCCCCGAGCGAAGGGCGCTGGAGAGCTGGCTGGCGTGGCACCGGTCCACGCTCCTGCTCAAGTGCCAGGGACTGACCGGCGAGCAACTCTGCGAGCGGTCGGTCCCGCCGTCGACACTGTCCCTGCTCGGGCTGGTGCGGCACATGGCGTATGTCGAGCGCGTGTGGTTCCGGATCAGGTTCGGCGGGCAGGACCTGGAGCTGCTCTTCAACAAGGAGCAGAACAGGGATGCGGACTTCGACGACACCGACCCAAGCCGGGCTCCGGCCGATTTCGATACCTATAGCGCGGAATGCGATCTCGCCGACGAAGCGGCTCGCGGGCATTCACTTGACGAGACGTTCGAGGTGCGCGGCGAGACGCTGGACCTGCGGTGGGTCTACCTGCACATGATCGAGGAGTACGCGCGGCACAACGGGCACGCCGACCTGCTGCGCGAGCGGATCGACGGCGTCACAGGCGACTGACAGGACTCGCGGATTGGCGGGGTAATATCTGCACTTCAGGACTGCGATGTGCCCGCCAGCGTGTCGGTCACCACTGACTGTGCCAGTTCTTCATGATAGCCGTCCTGAGCGTCAAGTGAGATGTCGTCACCGGCGATTGGGCCATCGTGCGCCGGGGTTTCAGTGTCCCTGATTTTGGGCGGGGCTGGCGACCAAGGCTTAATGTGCTGGACGACTTCCGTGTAGAACCTGTCCACCGCGGTGAGCACCGAGTCGACGAAGGATCCGCGGCCCTGACCGCGTGCCGGGCCGGCGTTGCAGGAAAGGGTAACGGTGAAGGACCGCAGTTCATGTGCGGGATCCTCAACCAGTGACCTGGGGTCATCGCGTACCTCGTCCAACGTCCTGGCCTGTCCGCGGCCGCGCTGCCAGGCAGCGGATGGTTGTACGCTCAGCTGGCCCGGCGCGGTTTTCAGCTGGCGGATAAGCCAGTTGACACGTGTTGTCGGCCTACCTTCGCGGGGGGCTGGCACCGTGACGGCGCAGTGAATCAGGCCGGCGCGCAGATCAGCGGTGATCTTTATCGGGGCGACGGTGCCCGGTACCCGCACGGCGCCTTGCAACCGACCCGTGCTCGCGAAATCGCTAACCGCTTCCTGGAGGTATCGTGCTGGATCACGCAGCTGGGCCTGGGGCACCATGGGCCGGACGCTCGTCCCCAGCTCACGAGACAGTTGCAGTGCGGTGAACGAGATAAGCCCGCCGAACTTGTCTGCGATTTCCGCGGCAGCCTTGTCCTGCGGGTGCAACGTCCCGGCATGGGCACGGTCACGGACATGTACCCAAGACGCTCCCATATCGTCGAAATCGATCGCGCCGGACCTTGGGTGCTCGAGGTAGCGAATAAACTCCGCGAGAATCCACGCCTGGTCTGGGTCGGTGACCGATCTATTCGCTTGCTCAACCAGTGCCTCAGTGCGGATCTGGCTCCACGACAGATGATGCAGTTTGGCTGTCTGGGTTTTGGCCTTCGGCAGATGGACGGGATGCACCCCGGGTACCGCGACCACCTGGTTCGAAATAGTCAGCAGGGCATCGAATTTATGCTTTCGCGCCACATCCAGGTATGACTCGATCTGGGCTGGGATCAGCTCATGGCGCCCGGTCTTGACCTCGACCAGCGCGGTCCACGTTCGGTGACCGAACACTACCTGTATCAGGCCGTCGGGCCGCAGTCTCTTATCTCCGTCATTAAACGGAACCTCAATGAACGCCGACAACCGTCCAACCGGCGCCCCCATCGGGACCGTTATCGCACGCCCGAATTCCCGGACCGATTGGATAACGGCGAGCAGCGCCGAAGCAGCCCTGCGTTCCTGCTCATCAGCGCCGCCGATCCCCGACACGGGGAACAAACGTGCGCGTTCCCAGTCCACCTCTCCCACAGTCATCCCCTACTGTCGATGTCCCCAGCGCTAGTACCCGGCACGATACGGGGACGCCCGGCGGAACCATAAGGATTACAGCCCAGCACACATCTTGGCGCACACGTAATCTAGGTCCACGTCTCTGTATGCATCCGCCCGGGGTATCTCGGCTGTGAAATTGAAGATCGTACTGATTCCGCGCGGTGCTGACCACCACACCTTCAGGACCACGATGGCGGCGAAGCGCCGGGCAAGCGCCGCGTCCGATTCTTGCCAGCATGACCGCGACCGGGCCGCCATGCTCTTAATGCATGACCACCGATTCAGCGACAAGCACGCTCATCTTCGAGCCCATCCCGCCCGGCGAACTGGAAAAGATGAGGGCGGCCGGGATGGACGAAGCCGGTAACCGGCTGGACCCTCAAGCGGACATCGATGGAGGCGCACCACTGCGCTGCTGCCTCCGGGAGACCCGTCCTGGCGAGCTGGTAATGCTCATCGCCTATACGCCGCCCGGCACACGGGGTCCCTACGCGGAACGCGGTCCCGTGTTCATCCACGCTGATCCCTGCGCGGGCTACCGGTCCCCTCACCTGTACCCTCCCGAGCTGAGCCACCGTCAGCAGGTCGTCCGCGCCTACGACCACCTCGGCCGTATCGCGGAGGGTGTCGTAGCCGACAACGGCGATCGGGCTGTTGCTGTCATCCATGAGATGCTCGCAAGGCCGGACATCGCACTCGTCCACTTGCGCAACGTCGGTTACGGCTGTTACAACTTCGCCGTGCGACGGTGCCGAGAGTTCATAGCTCCTGGTGGCGCTCCAGGAAGTTCAGCGCCGCCCAGCCGACAGGCACAGGAAGCCAGAAGGTCAGCAGCCGGAACAGCAGCACCGCGCTGACCGCGACGGCGCCTGGCACGCCCGCGGCGGTGAGCCCGGCGGTCAGCGCCGCCTCCACCGCGCCCAGCCCGCCCGGGGTGGGAATGATCGAGCCGAGGGCGCTGCCCGTCAGGTACACGAAGCCGATCTTCGCGAACGGAACCGACCTGCTGAACGCCGCGACGCACGCGGCGAGGCACAAGATGTAGGTGAAGCTCAGCAGCAGCGCGCCCCCGATGCCCTGGGCGAGCTTGCGCGGATGCTGCGCGACCTCGAGCAGCCGCGGCAGCACCTGGCTGAAAGTCGGCGACAGGCGCGCTCGCACCACTCGCCGGCTTGCGGGGATGGCGAGCACCACGCCCGCCAGCACGACGAGCCCGGCCACCACGAAGTAAGCCCACGTCGGCGGCCTGATCGGACTACTGGTCCCGGTTCCCGCGATGGCGGCGAAGACGACGAGCAGCAGGATGTGCAGGGCGAAAGCCACGACCTGCGACACCCCGACGCTGGCCACCGCGACCGCCGACGGGATCTTCCTGCGCTGCAGGTACCGGACGTTAAGCGCGGCGCCCCCGACGGCGGCAGGCGTCACCAGCGTGACGAAGGAGCTGGCCACCTGCACGAGAAGGGTGCGCATGAAGTTCAGCCGCTCTGAGACGTACCCGGACAGCGACAGCGTCGCGCCCACGTAGGTCACCGCCGACAGCGCCAGCGCCGCGACGCCCCAGCGCCAGTCCGCCGATCGCAGCACGTCCCCGAGACTGGCCCTGGCCAGTTCGCCGGCCAGCAGGTAGATGGCGGCGACGCTGGCCACCAGCGTTACCACAGTGCGCGGCCGGATGCGCTCAAGCTGCACGGGGGTGACTTCGGCGCCCGGCACGGCCGCCAGCAGTATCGT
>JASHPP010000444.1 GCA_030038035.1 Trebonia sp. | reverse complement strand
CTGGCGCGGGCCACGTTCCGCACCATCCGGCGCAATCTCGCGTGGGCGTTCGGCTACAACGTCGCCGCCCTCCCGCTGGCCGCGCTCGGCTTCCTCAACCCGATCCTGGCCTCGGCGGCTATGACATTGTCCTCGGTTTTCGTTGTAGCCAACAGCCTGCGGCTGCAGCGATACCACAGCCGCGCCACACCCGGACGCGGCACGGTCGCGCGCGGCACCACATCGCATTCCACCGCGCTGGCGGGCGCTGCCGCAGGCACTGAACGAGCCGGAGGGCTAGATGTACGGTTACACCCACGACAAGGACAACTACCTCAAGCGGCTGCGCCGCATTGAGGGCCAGGTGCGCGGCCTGCAGCGGATGATCGAGGAGGACAAGTACTGCATCGACATCCTTACCCAGGTCGCCGCCGCCACCAAGGCCCTACAATCGGTTGCGCTCGGCTTGCTTGAGGAGCATCTCAGTCATTGCGTCGCCCAGGCCGTGGCCGAAGGCGGCGACGGGGCGACGGACAAAGTGCGCGAAGCCTCCGACGCGATCGCCCGTCTTGTTCGGTCCTGAACCCTGACCACGAGCACAGAAAGGTAGCCGATGACAACGAAGACCTACGCGGTGACCGGAATGACCTGCGAGCACTGCGCGAACGCGGTGACCAGCGAACTGGGCGGCATCGACGGGGTCTCCGACGTATCCGTCGAACTCGTGCCAGGCGGCAGTTCGCTGGTGACCGTCGCCAGCGCGGCACCGCTGCCAGAAGACGCCGTCAGCGCCGCCCTCGACGAGGCCGGCGGCTACAAGATCAGCGGCTGACCGGCGTGGCCACGCTGGTCAGCGGACGGCAGCCAGCTCGGTCAGCGCGGCGCCGAGCCGACCGGAACGCGCCGGGTGCGGTTTAACGAATACCCCCTCGAGGTTCAGGAATTCCCGCCGTCCCTGGCCGCTGGCTAAGCGCCGGACGCAGTACGCGGCGTACTGGCCGGCCACCCGCTGCGCGCCCTCGACATCGTGCCCGAAGCCGGGGAAGGCGGCGTCCCACGCCTGCAGCATCCGCAGGTAGGACAGGAACGGCCCGTCCGCGGCGCCCGCGTCCTCGCCAGGCAGCAGGATCGGGATGCCCGGCGGGTAGGGCTGCAGGCCCACCGCGAGCGTGCGCCCGGCCATCTCGCCGAAGGGCACCAGGTCCACCTCGCCGCGGACCAGCCGTTCGTAGGCCGCGCGGGGCGTGAGCCTGGGCGCGGGCAGCTCGGCGAAGGCGGACTGCAGCGCCTCCCCCGGCCGCGCGGCGCGCATGTGCGACCACATCTGCTCGCCCAGGTCGCGCAGCCCGAGGCCGGCGTACCGCAGCGGCGCCGCCGCCAGCAGGCCCGGGAGCGCGGCCGACAGCGGCACGTTGGCGTCCCAGTCCCGCTTGAAGGCCAGCAGCTCGTTGATCAGCGTGCCCCACTTGCCGCGCGTGATCCCCACCGAGAACAGGCACAGCACGATGTGGTCGGTGGTCCGCGACGGGACGATCCCGTGCCTGCCGAGATAGGCGGTGAGCAGCGTCGCCGGGACGCCGGTCTCGTCCAGCGTGCCGTCCTCGCGCATGCCCGGCGCCAGGATGCCCGCCTTCGTCGGGTCGAGCATGCACCAGCCGTCGGGGAGCCCCGCGAAGCCGTGCCACGCCTCGTCCGGGTGCAGCACCCAGCACCGCGGGTCGCCGCTGAGCAGGCCGGCCGGCGCCTCCGCGAACGGCAGCCGCGTGCCGCTGTCCGGGTCGGTGACCTCCGGCGCGTTCCACGGGGCGAAGAACCAGTCGCCGCCCGCGGCGAACTGGCGGTGCGCCCGGGCCAGCGCCTGCCGGAACGCGACCGCCTCGTCGATCGTCTCCTGCACGAGCGCGCGGCCGCCCGGGCCGTCCATCATCGCCGTCGCCACGTCGTTGGACGCGATCAGCGGGTACAGCGGGGAGGTTGTCGCGTGCATCATGTAGGCCTCGTTGAACACCCCGTGCGGCACCTTGCGCCGCCCCTCCCTGACGTGGATGAAGGACGCCTGGCTCAGCGCGGCCAGCAGCTTGTGCGAGGACTGGGTCGCGAACACCGTCGGCCCCGCGGCGGGGTGGGCGGCCGGATCGCCGCGCATCGCGTACCGGTCGCGGTACAGGGGGTGGAACCGGGCGTAGCCGTACCACGCCTCGTCGAAGTGGATGACGTCGCTGCTGCGCTCAAGCAGCTGCTGCACCTGGGCCGCGTCATAGCACATCCCGTCGTAGGTGCAGTTGGTGACGACCGCGTAGGAGGGGGCTCCACGGGCCGCGCCCTGGGTGCCCGCGGCGAGCGGGCTGCCCGCGATCTTGGCTTCGATCGCCGCGGGCGCCAGCTGGCCGGGATGGATCGGGCCGATGATCCCGTACCTGTTGCGCGACGGGATCATGTAGACCGGGATCGCGCCGGTGAGCTGCAGGCCCTGCATGACGGACTTGTGGCAGTTGCGGTCGATCACCGCGACGTCCCCCGAGCAGAGCACGCCGGACATCACGGTCCGGTTGGACCCGGACGTGCCGACAAGCACCGAGTAGGAACGGTGGGCGCCGAAGACCCGCGCCGCGTACGCCTCGCTGTCCGCCACCGGCCCGGTGTGGTCGAGCAGCGAGCCCAGGGCGGCCCGTTCGACGCCCATGTCGGTGCGGAAGAGGTTCTCCCCGTAGAAGTCGTGGAAGATCCGGCCGGCCGGCGTCTTGAGGAAGCCGACCCCGCCCTGGTGGCCGGGGACCGCCCACGCGTACTCCTGCTCGCGGTTGTAGTCGAGCAGCGCGCCGAAGAACGGCGGGACCAGGCCGGCGATGTAGCGGTCCATCGCCGCCACGACGCGGCCCGCGATGAAGGCGGCCGTATCCTGCAGCAGCCAGACGAGCTCGTCGGCGTGCTCCATCGCAGCGATCGTGATCGAGGCGGCGGCGCTGTCCTTGGCGAGCAGGAACACCGGCAGCGCGGCGTTGCGGGACCGCACCGACGCCAGCATCCGGGCGGCCGCCTCGTGCGACGCCGGGTCGCCGGCGTCGAGGTCCCAGTCCACGAGCGCCGCGCCGAGGCTAGCGTCCGAGGTCACGACCGCGGCGCCGTCCTCGAACGAGAACGACGTGGTGACGTCGACGCCCCGCCTGGCGAACTCCTCGACCAGGGCGTTCGCCGCGCGGCCGTGCGCGGTGTCCGGGCGCAGCAGCGAGTCGTCCACCAC
>JASHPP010000443.1 GCA_030038035.1 Trebonia sp. | reverse complement strand
GCATCCGGCCGGCCCGCATCCGGCCGGTCCGCCGCGCGCTGGCCGAAGCAGGCACCGCAAGCCGTCGGCACGCCGCGTCCGGATGTCGCGGCGGCAGCGCGCGGCCGCCATCTTGGTGATCGTCGTGGGCCTGCTCACGATCGGCTTCGCGACCGGCTTCGGCAGCGAGGCATCCGCCGAGCCCGCGGTGCAGGCGTTCTTGTTCGACTGGCAGCAGGGCAAGTACGCCCAGGCAGCCGCGCTGACCAACGGGAACCCCGCCCAGGTGGCCGCGCAGCTCGCCGCGGCCTACACCGACCTCGACGCGACCGACACCTTCTTCGCCATGGACTCGGTCACGCAGCACGGGGACACCGCGGTGGCGGTCTTCAAGGCCACCGTGGACATGGGCGAGGGCGGGAACCAGTGGACCTACAACGGCCGGTTCGGGCTCGCTGTGAAGGGCGGTCAGTGGCTTATCGACTGGGCACCTGAGGTGATCAACCCGGGCCTGGGGCCGGGCGACCGGCTCGCGGTGCTGACCGCGTTCGCGCCGCGTGCCCAGGTAGAAGACACCGACGGCCTGCCGCTGCTGACCGACTCGACCGTCTATCACGTCGGTGTCTATCCGGGCCGCCTGGCGAACGCGGCGCGGACCGCGGGAGAGTTCAGCCAGATCGCCGACCTCAACTCCCAGCAGGTGCTCGGCCAGATCCAGGCCGCGCCGCCGCGCGGGTTCCTGTCGCTGCTGGCGCTCGACCCGGCGGCTTTTCATGCGATATGGCCGCGGCTCGCCAAGGTGCCCGGGCTGAGCTACGTCCAGGGGCCGGAGCGGCTGTTCGACTCGATAGCCACCGAGGTCGTCGGCACGGTCGGGACCGAAGATTCAAGCGCGCTGCGCGCCGAGGGGGCCGCCTACCAGCCCGGCGCCACGGTCGGGTTGACCGGGCTTGAGCAGGCCTACCAGGGCGCTCTCGCGGGCACGCCGACGACCACGGTCCTCGTGGTCAACGCCGCGGGCCGAACCGTGGCGAGGCTGTGGACGTCACAAGGACGTACCGGCGTCCCGCTGCGGACCACGCTCGTCAGCCGCGACCAGGACGCCGCGGCGGCGGCACTCGCAGGGCAGCCCGACTCGGGCGAGATCGTCGCCGTTGACGCGGCGAACGGCGACATCCTCGCGCTTGCCGCCCGCGAGGCCGGGGCCGTCGCCCTTCCTCCTGGCGGGGCGCTGAACGCCAGGCTCGAGCCCGGCATGGCCTTCAGCATCGTGTCGGCGGCGGCGCTGCTCGGCGCCGGATACACCGCGAACACGCCCCTGCCCTGCCAGGACCAGGCGAGCCCAGGCGGGTCAGGCCGGTCCTCGTCGGCCACCTTCGCCTCGGACTTCGCGGACGGCTGCGCGGCGGCGTTCGCGGCAATGTCGGAGAAACTGACCCCGGCAGGGCTCGCGGCCGTGGAGCGGTCATTCGGCGTCGGCGCGACGTGGAACCTGCACCTGCAGGCGTTTTCCGGGTCGGCGCCGGCCGCCTCGGACGAGGCAGGCCTGGCGGCGCAGGCGACCGGCGCCGGCGGGGTGCTCATGAGCCCGCTGGGCATGGCCATGGTCGCGGCCGAGGTCGACGCAGGCGCCGGCCACGCGCCGGTGCTCGTCACCGATGACCCGCCGGCGACGTGGCAGGCGCCGCTGTCCGCGACCGGGCTGAGCGACTTGCGGCAGTTGATGCGCGATGCGGTGCGCTCGGGTGCCGCGCGCGCCGCCAACGTGTCAGGCGGGCCGGTATACGGCCAGGCCGGGATCGTGCAGACCGGCGCGCATTCCTGGCTGAGCTGGTTCGTGGGGTACCGGGGCAGCATGGCCGTCGCGGTTCTCGAGACCGGAACCACCCAGGCCCAGGCGGCCGCCGCGCTGGCCGGCGCCTTCCTGTCGGCGACCGGCTGACGGCCCGACGGCCTGACGGGCGGACGGCTCGATCGGCTGACGGCTCGATCGGCCTGACGGGCTGACGGCCTGACGGCCCGGTCGGCTGACGGCCTGACCGGCCGCGCGGCGGCATCGCGGGCGACCACACCCGCGGTTGGCGAACAGCGGCCGGATTGTGGCAGACTAAGCACCGTGACGACCGGGCTGATTATTATCGGCAGGCGCGTCGGCTCCTAGGACGGCAGGTTCTAGGCGCGGTCAGCGGAAGCAGCTGGCCCGGTGCCGGCGCGCAGACCTCTCGCGTTCCGCGAGGGGTCTTTTTGTTTGTGCGCTGCCGCGCGGCGGACCAGCCCCTCGAGCCAACCCCCATCACACGGAAGAAACGGACAGCGACGATGGTCGACGACCAGTTCCACGTCTACGACACGACATTGCGCGACGGTGCACAGCAGGAGGGCCTCAACCTCACGGTTGCCGACAAGCTCGTGATCGCCCGGCACCTGGACCGGCTCGGCGTCGGTTTCATCGAGGGTGGCTGGCCAGGCGCGATCCCGAAGGACACGGAGTTCTTCCGCCGCGCCAGGACCGAACTAAGCCTGCAGCACGCCCAGCTCGCGGCTTTCGGCTCGACGCGCAAGGCCGGCGTCAAGGCCGCCGACGACCCGCAGGTCGCGGCGCTGCGCGAGTCGCTCGCGCCGATCGTGACGCTGGTGGCGAAGAGCCACGACCGGCACGTCGAGCTCGCCCTGCGCACCACGCTTGACGAGAACCTGAGAATGATCGCCGACACGGTCCGGCACCTGCGGGCAGAGGGCCGCCGGGTGTTCCTCGACGCCGAGCACTTCTTCGACGGGTACCGCTCCAACCCCTCGTACGCTCTCGAATGCGTGCGCGTCGCCGCTGAAGCGGGCGCGGACGTGATCGCACTGTGCGACACCAACGGCGGCATGATGCCGACCGAACTCGGTGACATCGTGCACGCGGTGTCCGGGCGGACCGGCGCCAGGCTCGGCATCCACTGCCACGACGACACCGCCTGCGGCGTGGCGAACACGCTCGTCGCCGTGGAGGCGGGCGTCACGCACGTGCAGGGCACCGCCAACGGATACGGCGAGCGGGCGGGGAACGCCAACCTGTTCAGCGTGGTGGCCGGGCTGCAGCTGAAGAAGGGCCGCCCGGTGCT
>JASHPP010000442.1 GCA_030038035.1 Trebonia sp. | reverse complement strand
TACATCCGCGCGATCGACGCCGTGCCCGGCGTCACCGGCACCCAGGTCACCGGCCAGCGCGGGACGACCGTGCGGCTGGACGTCGGCTACCAGCCGGCGACCTACTCCCCGGCGGCACGCCAGATCGTCACCGACATCAGGAACATCCCGCCGCCGCGCGCGGCCGGCCGCCAGAGCGCCACCGTTCTCGTCGGCGGCACGACGGCGCAGCTCGTGGACGAGCTGTCCAGCCTGGGCGCGACCCTGCCCTGGATGGCCCTGCTCGTTTGCGTCGCGACGTTCGTCCTGCTGTTCCTCGCCTTCGGCTCGGTGGTCCTGCCGGTCAAGGCGATCGTGATGAACGTGCTTTCGCTGTCGGCGACGTTCGGCGTGGTCGTGTGGGTCTTCCAGTGGGGCCACCTGTCCGGCCTCTTGCAGTTCACCCCGACGGGGACGATCGACCCGACAATGCCGATCCTGCTGCTGGCGATCATCTTCGGCCTGTCGATGGACTACGAGGTGTTCCTGCTGTCCCGCATCCGCGAGCGCTACGACGAGACGGGCGACAACACCGCCTCGGTCGCCTGGGGCCTGCAGCGCACCGGCGGCGTGATCACCAGCCTGGCGTTCCTGCTGATCATCGTCGTCGGCCTGTTCTCCGCGTCCGGGATCACGTTCCTCAAGCTGCTCGGCGTCGGCATGATCGTCGCGCTCGTCGTGGACGCCACCGTGGTCCGGGTGCTGCTGGTCCCGGCGACGATGCGGCTGCTCGGCCGCGCCAACTGGTGGGCGCCAGGTCCGCTCCGCCGCCTCTACGCCCGCTACGGGATCAGGGAAACCGGCGCACCCGCCCCGGTGCGGGTTTAAAGAGCAGATCACTCCGAACGGTCCCGTGGCGCCTGAACACGGGACCGTTCTGACCCTTTCTCATGGCGGCGCGCGGCGAGCCAGCTCACCAGCCCCACGGCGGGGAACGCGGCGGCGGCCGCGCAGGCGCCGGCCCAGCCCCACCGCTGGTAGGCGTGCGCGGCCGCCCAGGAGCCGAGTGCGCCGCCGGTGAACATCGTGGTCATGTACACGGCGGTCAGCCGGGAGCGGGCCTGCGGCACCAGCTCGTAGATCACGCTCTGCCCGAGCAGGTTCGAGGACTGCACGGCGGCGTCCATGAAGATCACCCCGGTCACGAGCAGGGCAAGGCTGAGCCACCGTGGTTGCTGCCTCGACGTATTCCGCTATGTCGGCCAATGTACGGCACGCGACGTGCGTGCCCGATTTGCAGCGGCCTGCTGCAGCGTGGCTGGCGAGCAGGCGCTACAGTAGCGCGCAGCGTGTGCACGCGAGTGTGTTCGGCCCCTCAGCCGCAGAGGAGAGCGACGTGTTTGAGTCCGGTGATGCCCAGTCGGAGGTGATGTCGGCGCAGCTGCCGGCCGGCATCTTCCTGCTCGACGTGCGTGAGGACGACGAGTGGGCGGCCGGGCACGCGCCCGGCGCGGTGCACGTCCGGCTCAGCGAGCTGTCCGCGCGCACCGAGGAGATTCCGCGCGACCGCGAGGTGTACGTGATCTGCCGCTCGGGCGCGCGTTCGGCCTACGCCGCGCAGGCGCTGGCGGGCGCCGGCTGGAACACGGTCAACGTGTCCGACGGCATGACAGGCTGGGCCGTCGCGGGCCGCCCCATGATCAGCGAAACGGGCGCCGAGCCGTACGTCGCCTAGCGGTTGCCGCAGTCGCCGCCGCCGGCGAACGCGCGCGCCCGTCGCTAGCATCGGTGGGGTGACGGACACCCTATCGATCCGGGGCCTGCGGGTCTCGGCGGTCATCGGCGTGCACGAGTGGGAACGCGGCACCGAGCAGACGCTCATCGTCAGCGTGGACATGGCGGCGGACGCGGCGAAGGCCGCCGCCCGCGACGACATCGCCGGGGCGCTCGACTACTCGGCGGTCGCGCAGACGGTCAGGACCGTCGTGGCGAACGGGAAGTTCGCCCTCATCGAGACCGCCGCCGAGCGGGTCGCCGAGCGCCTTCGCGGCGAGTTCGAGCTGAGCTGGCTCCGTGTCGAGGTGGCCAAGCCGCTGCCCGCCGGCGGTTACACCGCCGCGATCACGATCGAGCGGGGAAGCCGGTTAGGACGGCGTCCAGCGGCTCGGGGATGCGATTGAGGTCGATCGCGCCGGCGAGCAGCCGGGCGTAGCGGAGCTTGCGCCGCGAGCCCGCGCCGAGGAAGCGGCGCAGCTGCGCGTCCGCCGGCTTGCCCCGCCACGCGGGCTGCCGCTGCATGGTGCGGAACGACCCGAGGTCGCCCTGCGCGGCGAGCAGCTCCTCGGCCAGCGCGGTGCCCGCCGCGCGGATGAGCTCGTCCTCCAGGTCCGCGACGCAGACGTGCAGGGGAAACGCGATACCGGCCGCCGCGAGGGCGCGCCGGACCGTGCCCTCTTCCGCGGCGTCGCACAGGCCGGCGAGGCTGACCCCGGCCCCCGCCGGGCCGAGCCGCCGCGCGTAGCGGGCGAACCCGTGCGCGCCGCCGGC
>JASHPP010000441.1 GCA_030038035.1 Trebonia sp. | reverse complement strand
CTGGACCTCCTGGCACCGGTGGGCGTGCGCCGCGAGGCGCTGCTGTTTCCGGATGGAGGTGAGAGGCCGCCATTTCCTTGCCGTCGCAGCGGCGGGGTGAAGCTGAGGGCAGCCTGATCCGGGGGTCGCCGGGGAGGGCGGGAGCAGCCCTGACGAAGTCGCGTCGGCCTGGCACTGCCGGACGGGCCGGGCGCGGTGAGCGAGGCGGGAAGGTATACGAGAGGAACCGGTGCTGTTACGCCCCTTAAGGTGCCGCCAGCCTGCTGAATCCGGTGGATGGGCTGGTATGCGGCGCGCACCCGCCTTACTTTCACGAGGGGGCGGGGAACTCCCGTCTGGGTCTGTCCAGCCTGGGGCGGGAGGCCACGGTGAAGGGCTGCGGCGTAGCCGTGGCGAGGCCGCAGGGGCAGAGCCGGGTACCTAGCCCGCCGACCGGACAGCAGTGAACGCGGGAACCGCCCGTGGCTGTTCCGCCCGTTCCTTCCTGCCAGGGAGGCGGGGGCGGATAGGCGCGACGCCGGCTGAAGGCGCGGGCGGGGCGGAGCCGCCGTAGTACTCCGGGGCCGGGAAAGCCGGCCGCATGGGGAAGGGCGGCAGCGTGCTCTTGCAGTAAGCGAGACAGAAGGAGGTGCTGTAATGCCCGAAGACGCGCCGGGGAATCCCGGCGCCCTGCCTGAGTGGCCGGGTGCGGACTTCTCCGGGGAACCGGGAGAGGACGCCCCTGTCCTGCTGGGCAGGGTACGGGGGATGCAGGCCAAGCTGCACCGCTGGGCGGGAGAGGATTCTTCCCGCCGGTTCGGTGACCTGTTCAACCTCGTCTGTGACCCGTACTTCCTGGCTGAGGCGTGGACGCGCGTCAGCGGGAACCGGGGAGCGCAGACGCCCGGCATCGACGGGGTAACCGCCGCCCTGGCCGAGGCCGGGGAAGGAGGCGTGAGCGGGTTCCTGGAACAGATCCGGGGGCTGCTGAGGTCCGGTGAGTACCGGCCCTCGGCGGTCCGGCAGGTGATGATCCCGAAGAAGAACGGCAAGCTCCGCAAACTCGGGATACCCACCCTGGCCGACCGGGTGGTCCAGGCGTCGCTCAAGCTGGTTCTGGAGCCTGTCTTCGAGGCGGATTTCCTGCCGTGCTCGTACGGGTTCCGGCCGTGCCGCCGCGCGCAGGACGCGATAGCCGAGATCCATCTCCTCGCCACCAGCGGTTACACGGTGGTCCTGGAGGCCGACATCAGGGCGTGCTTTGACGAGATCGACCATAGCGCCCTGATGGAGCGCCTGCGGGCGAGGATCAAGGACAAGCGGATATGCGCGCTGGTCAAGGCGTTCCTCAAAGCCGGGGTCATGACCTTCCCCGGCGACCGCGAGGATTCGCTGACCGGCACCCCGCAAGGCGGGATACTCTCCCCGCTGCTGGCCAACATCGCGCTGTCAGCGCTGGACGAGCACTTCGCCCGGCAATGGGAGCCGGACCACGGGCAGCGGAAGAAGCGCATCAGGAAGGGCATGGGCAACTGGCGGCTCGTCCGCTACGCCGATGACTTCGTCATCATGGTCCACGGCAGCCGCCGTCACGCCGAGGCCCTGCGCGAGGAGGCCGCCGCCGCCCTGGAACCACTGGGGCTGCGGCTGGCTGGAGAGAAAACCCGCATCGTCAGCATCAACGAGGGCTTCGACTTCCTCGGCTTCACCATCCGCAGGATGCGGAAACGGGGAACAAGCAAGCATTACGTCTACACTGTGCCATCCCGGAAGTCCATCCAGGCCGTCAAGGACAAGGTCGCAGCGAAAACGTACAGGGCAACCCAGGACTGGGACCTCGCAGCGCTCATCCAGAGCGTCAACAGGCTCCTGGCAGGGTGGGCGAACTATTTCCGGCACGGCGTGTCCAAGGCGGCCTTCGGCAAGGTCGACAGCCACGCGTGGAACCGCATCATGCGCTGGCTCAGGCGAAAGTACCAAGGACGCGGCCGACTGGGAATGCCAGAGCTGAAGAGGCGCTTCTGCCTCCCCGGCACCTGGATATTCGCGCGAGACGGGACCAGGTTCACCGGCGCGTCAGCCGTGCCGGTCACTCGCTACCGCTACCGCGGGGCGCAGATACCTACCCCGTGGACACCCCAACCGGCGACCGCCGCAAGCTAGCCCAGCGGGCAAAGCACGCGGAGAGCCCGGTGCGGTGAGAATCGCACGCCGGGTTCGGCGGGCGGGCCAGGGAAACCTGCCAGGGGCAACCCCGGTAAGGCGCCCTGGTCCGACCCGACCACACCAAGCGGCCGCACCTTCACGCAAGGACCCAAGCGGTACCTCGCATGACATGCGTGGGAGCCTGCACTGGCTAGGCTCAATCCCGTGCTGGTGACAAAGGGCGACTATCAGATCGACGACGACGACGAGCGGCTCGACCTCGACGTGGTGCATGACTTCCTTGCCGGGTCCTACTGGGCCGAAGGGGTACCCCGCGACGTGGTGCAGCGCTCCGTCGCGAACTCGCTGAACCTCGGCCTCTACCACGGCGGGACCCAGGTGGGCTTCACCCGCGCGGTCACTGACAGGGCGACGTTCGCGTGGGTCTGTGACGTCTTCGTGCTCCCCGGCCACCGGGGGAGGGGCCTGGGACACTGGATGATCGAGACGCTGCGCGCCCA
>JASHPP010000440.1 GCA_030038035.1 Trebonia sp. | reverse complement strand
CCTACCGCAGGCTCGCCGGGCTCGCCGGCTCCCTCGGCCTCCGCGGCCGGGTGCTGTTCACCGGCCAGCTGAGCCGCGCCGCGCTGCCGCCGCTGCTGCGCTCCGCCGACCTGCTCGTCAGCGTCTGCGAGTACGAGCCGACGGGAGTCGTGTCCGTGGCGGCGATGGCCTGCGGCACCCCGGTCATCGCCTCGGCCGTGGGCGGCCACGTGGACGCCGTCGTCGACGGGACGACCGGCATCCTTGTCCCGCCCGGCCGCCAGGCGCTGCTCGCGCAGCGGATCAGCCAGTTGCTCGCGCACCCGATGCTGCTCCAGGCGTTCAGCATGGCGGCGGCCGACCGCGCCAGGTCCCGCTACTCCTGGGACCGGATCGCGCACGAGACCCTGGCCGTCTACGACCGCGCGCTCGACGCCGGCGCGGCGATCGCCGCCTTACCGGCGGTGGCCCCATCACTGCTCACCCCCCGGAGATCGCGATGATGAAGGTAACGACCGGTGCCACCGGCCTGCGGACGCGGCTGCGGCAGCTGTCCGACGACGAACTCCTCGGCCGCTTCCGCGTGCTGCCACGCGACAGCGACGAGCGCGCGGCCGCGTGCGAGATCCTGGTGGAGCGCCACGAGAAGCTGGTCCGGTCCTGCGTCAGGCAGTACAGGAACAGTCCCGAGCCGGCCGAAGACCTGATGCAGGTTGGCTACGTGGGCCTGCTCAAGGCGATCAACAACTACGATCCGGCGATCGGCAACAGCCTGTCCGCCTACGCTGCCCCCTGCGTCAGCGGCGAGATCAAGCGGCATTTCCGTGACAAGCGCTGGCAGATCCATGTCCGCCGGTCCGCCCAGGAAGCGCTGCTCGAGCTGCGCAAGGCGACCGAAGAGCTCACCCACCAGCTTGGCCGCCAGCCCGGCGACGGCGAGCTCGCCGAGCGGCTCGGCATCAGCGGCGAAGAGCTGCTCGAGGCCCGGCAGGCGGACATGGTCTTCACCACCTACTCGCTTGACGCGCCGCTATCGGACCGCGATGAGAGCGCGGAGCTCGGCGACGTGCTCGGCGACGAGGACGCCGAGGTCGAGCGCGCGATCGACATGCAGGCTCTCGCCACGCACTGGGACGAACTCCCCGAGCGCGAGCAGCGCATCCTGGTCATGCGGTTTTACGGGAATCTCACCCAGGCCGAGATCGGCACCCGGCTGGGCATCTCGCAGATGCACGTGTCCCGGCTGCTCACGCGGGCGCTCGGCCACCTGAGGGACCGGCTGCTCGACGCGGCCGTGAGCGCTTAGCGATTCTTCAATAAGGCGGACGTCGCGCGGCAGGCCGCCTAGGGCGCCGCGCCGGCCTTGACCGCGAGGATCGTGACGTCGTCCCTGAGCTCGCCCTGCGAGAACGTGGTGACGAGCTCCTGGACGGCGCGCACGGTCTCCGCCGCGGAGCGCCCCGCCGTCGCGGCCAGCGCGTCGGCGAGCCGGTCTTCGAAGACCTCCGAGTCCGCGTTCCTCGCCTCGGTCACCCCGTCGGTGTAGAAGAACAGCAGGTCGCCCTCGCCGATCTCAAGGTCAGCGCAGCCCGGCTTGGCGTCGGCGAACAGGCCGAGCGGGAGGCCCTCGCCGTCAAGGATCTCCACCCGCCCGTCGGCCCGCACGACCGCGGGGCCGGGATGGCCCGAGCTGGCGAGCCGCACCTGCAGCACGTGCTCGCGACGGCGCAGGAAGGCGAGCTTGACGGTGACGAACCTGTCGTCGTAGTCCCCCGCGAGCAGCACCTCGTTCGCCGCGGTGAGCACGTCCGCCGGCGCGGGGTGCGCGTGGACCAGGGCCCGGATCGCGTGCCGGGCCGCCGCGGTCACCGCCGCGGCGTCCTGGCCCTTGCCGCAGACGTCGCCTATCGCGACCACCCACTCGTCCCCCGCCGCGAACACGTCGTAGAAGTCGCCGCTGATCTCGTGCCACTGCGTGGCGCCGACGTAGGCCGCGGCGAAGTCAAGGCCCGGCACGGCGGGCAGCCTGGCCGGCAGCAGGCTGGCCTGCAGCGCCTCGGCCACCTCCGAGCGCTGGCGGAACACCCGGTCCACCCGGATGGCGATCGCGAGGTGCTGGCCCAGTTCCTCGGCCAGGCCAAGGTCGGCGATCCCGAACCGGCCCGCGGCGGCACCCCGCGCCAGCGTCAGCGTGCCGTAGCCGGTCGTTCCGTCCCAGACAGGGACGCTGATCAGCGACGTCGCCCCCAGCATCATCAGCAGGGGCGCGCCGTCCGGCCCGGCGCCGAGCAGGCCAGGGTCGGCCGCGTGCGCCAGCAGCACGGACTTGCCTGACGCGTGGACCTGCGCAGGCACCGACTCGGGTCCCGGATCCACGCCGCGGGCGGCGCGCGCCAGCTGCTCGGCGGACGCGTTCCGCGGGCCGGTGGCGAACTGGCGGCGCAGCTGGCCGCCGCGTTCGACGTCGATGATGACCCAGTCGGCGAACTCCCCGGCCAGCAGCCGCGCGCACCGCTGCAGGGTGACGGCCTCGCTGAACGTGCTGTTGTCAAGGAGCAGCCTGGTCACCGCGGTGATCATGTCCATCCGCTGCGCCATCGACCGGATGGAGTGCCCTGGGCCGCCCGGCGCCGTCGCCGCCCCCTTCTTCCCGGACCGCGACGCCGACGGCGCCCCCGGCATGGCGGCGACCACGAGCAGCGGCGGGTCGCCGGCCGACATCTCGATCATGGCGGCAAGCAGGGCGACGTCGGCGGGGCCGGCGGCCGTGAGCATGCGGCAGTCGGCCTGCCTGGGTTTGCCGGTCCGCGCCGCGGCGGCCAGCTGTGTCTGCACGGCGGCCCTGAACGGCAGGTCCACGAAGGCCGTCAGCGCCTTGCCGGTCGCGTACCCCGAGGGCGACCCGAGCAGCGCGGCGGACTCGTTGTTCGCCCGCCGGATCGTCCCGTCCTGCTCGAGCAGGAACAGCGGAACCGGGGACTGCTGGAAGGCGGCGTGCAGCAGCCGCCGCTCGGCCCGGGCGGCCTCAGGCGCGCCGTCGGCCGCGGCCTCGTCGGGCGGCGCGCCGCCCGACGAGGCCAGCGCGCCGTCCAGCGCCTCGATCGCGCCGTCGAGTTCGGTGAGGGCGGCGTCAAGGAGCGCGCCGGGATCGGCACCCGTGATTTCCGCCGCCTGCCGCAGGGCGTCACGCCGCGACGCCAAGCCGGCCAGCGACTCCTTCGGCGATCCGTCCTGCGGCATCGTCCCGCCATTCCTGCGCATCGGTCTGAGCGCGGCCTGGTATCGCCGTAACGCCGGACCGCCCAGCTTGCTCAACACTATGACACCCGGCAGACCCCGCGGCGGCCTCCGGCGGGCAGGTCAGTCATGTCCGCGGCCGTACGTGGCGATGACCCGCGCCGCCACCTCGGTGACCTTGACGTGCCGCCGCTGCGCCTGGTTGCGCAGGTACGCGAGCGCCTCGTCGACGTCGCAGCCGAGCGCGTGCATCAAGATGCCCTTGGCCTGGTCGGTGATCGCCCTGGCCGCCACGGAGTCCTTCAGCTGTGTCGCCGTGCGCTGCGCCTCGCCATACGCCAGCGTGTTGGCGAACACCGTGCCGCCGAACCGGGCGAGCATCTCCGCCATCGGCACCGAGTCGGCGTCAAGGACCCCCGGGCGCACCCCGAACAGCCCAAGCACCAGCGTCATCGGCGGGAACTGGCGCACGAGGTGAACGGAACTGCGCACCCCGCGGCTCAGCGCCGCCGCGGACCATCGCGGCCACCGGGTGTCCGTGGCGATATCGGGACAGCTCACCGGCGCGCCGGTGCGCGCGGCGGCGGTCAGCGGTCCGGGGCCGCCGCCGATTTCCAGGTCGGCGAGCTCGGCGGGCTCAGGGTGGCTGGCGGCCATCCCGGCGAGCTCGCCGTCCCGCCAGATCGTCGCGACCGCGGCCGCGCAGCCAGGCACCTGCCTGACCGCCATCTCGGCGAGCTTGTTCAGCGACTTCGCCTCGCCGTTGGAAAGGCTGACAAGATCCGCGGCCTCATGGCCGAGGTCCTCGACCTGCGGCACGTCGTCCCTCCGTCGGTGGCAGGAGATACTGGGGGTCTGTTCCAGCGTAGTTCAGCGCTCCGGCACGGACCGGCTGCTACGCCGCGCGGGCGCCCTGGCTGGAATCCGCGGCCACCGCCGTGCCCGCGAGCGGGGACCGCAGACGGTGGTCTTCAGCGCCGGTCACGGGCGCGTCAGCGGCGGCCGAGGACCTTGTCCAGGGCGCGGGCGACCTCGACGGCCAGGTCGGCGGCGGGCGCGCCGTCCGGCCCCGCGGGGTGCGGGGCCGGAGATTGCGGCTCGGCGTCCCTGGTCAGCCGGCAGTCCAGGCATTCCACCTGGTCCAGCCGCCTGACCAGGTGCGCGCTGCCGCACCCGGTGCACCGCGAGAGGTCAGCGAGCGCGGCTGGCTGGCACTCGGGGCAGATGAGCACCTGGTGCTCG
Organism: Trebonia sp.; assembly: GCA_030038035.1. Next base: position 11,449 of record JASHPP010000440.1, on the reverse strand, counting down.
CACACCACGCCGCGGCGCCACGGGCTGCTCTTCCCGGCCTCCGGGTCAACCTGGCGCGTGCCGCAGCGATAACACGGCACCCTTTCCTCCTGTCGGCACAGACTTTCCTGTTGGCACAGACCAGCCGGCCAGCCGGGCCGTCCAAGGGTCGGGCTCGCGGTTACGCGAGCGCGGCGAGCGCCTTCTGGTAGTCGGCGATGTCGCGCGCCTGCGGGATCGGGTTCACGACCTTCCAGCGCACGATGCCTTCCTTGTCGATGACGAACGTGCCCCGGACGGCAAGCCCCCGCTCCTCGTCGAACACCCCGTAGGCCTTGGCGGCCGCGCCGTGCGGCCAGAAGTCCGCGAGCAGCGAGAACTGGAAGTTCTCCGCGTCGGCCCAGGCACGGTGGGTGAAGAACGAGTCCACCGACACCGTGAGCAGTTCCACGTCGTCCCTGGTGACCTCGGGGAAGTCATCGCGCATCCCGCACAGCTCGGCGCTGCACACGGGGCTGAACGCCAGCGGGTAGAACACGAGCACCACGTTCTTGGAGCCGCGGAAGCTGGAGAGCCGCACCGGGGTACCGTGCTGGTCGGGAAGCTCGAAGTCCGGGGCCTCGTCCCCGATCTCAACTGCCATGCCTGATCCTCTCAGGAAGAAGCTGTGTGACGGCCTGCTACGGCTAAGTGTGCCACTGTGGCCGCTCGCAGTCGCCATGGCCCGCTGCGCGTGATGAAAACGAGTTAATGCACGACGATCAGCGGCGGGCCTTCGGCGCGACAAGCCGGGAACCCGACCAGTCCCGGCCCGCGCTCACACTCGACGTCTGGGCAAGCCCGGCGGTGGGGGCCGCCTCGCCGATCTCGCTCGGCTCGACATGGCCCGGCCTGCCCGCCTTGGGAGTGAGCAGCCAGATATACCCCCCATCGGCCAGCGGCATCAGCGCGTCGACCAGCGCGTCCACGAGGTCGCCGTCACCGTCCCGCCACCACATCAGGACCACGTCGACGACGTCGTCGTAGTCCTCGTCGACGAGCTCGACGCCGTCGATCCCCGAGATCGCGCCGCGCAGCTGCTCGTCGCAATCGGTGTCATAGCCGATTTCCTGCACCACCTGGCCCGGTTTGATCCCGAGCCGCTCGGCCTGGCCGCGTTCATCCTGCGCCTGGCGCGCGGTCGCGCTCACTAACGTCCCTCCCAGATCCTTCCCCGCGCCCGCTAGCCGCTTGTCAAGCGGCGGTGGCCGCGTCAGTACTTCTTGTTGGGACAGTTCACACTGGGTCGGCCCCGCGCGCAAGTGGCAATCTTCCCCGGCTTGAAAACAGCCGCCATTTATTGATCTTCCCTGCGGGCGCCGCGTCACCCCGCGCCGCCAGCGGGAACACTGCGTGACGAATCTCGCCGGCTTGCGTGACTACGGGCTGGTCGCCGGCCCGCGGGAACCGCGGCCCGCGGCCGCTCGCCGCGGGCGTTCGCGGTGCCCCGCGACCAGTTCGGGTGTCCAGTCCGGTTACCGTTTGGTAGAGATGAAAATCCGGCCGACTCGTACGACGATTGGTCTGGACAAGCTAGTTGAAAGACTGCGGCCAAGAGCCGCCGAACTGCGGAAGGCGAGGCTACCCCGTGGCTTCCGGACGCCAGCGTTACCCGATTATCAGCGACGGTCTGCCCACGCAGCTGCCGGACATCGACCCGGACGAGACGCGGGAGTGGATCGACTCCTTCGACTCGGTCACCAGGTCCCGGGGCCGCGGCCGGGCCCGCTACCTTATGCTGCGCCTGCTCGAGCGGGCGCGCGAGCAGCAGGTCGGGGTGCCCGGCCTGCGCAGCACCGACTACATCAACACGATCCCGCCCGAGCGCGAGCCGTGGTTCCCAGGCGACGAATACGTCGAACGGCGCATCAGGGCATATATCCGGTGGAACGCCGCGATCATGGTGTCGCGGGCGAACCGGCCCGGGCTTGGCGTCGGCGGGCATATCGCGACGTACGCGTCGGCTGCCTCGCTGTACGAGGTCGGGTTCAACCACTTCTTCCGCGGCAAGGACCACGGCGAATCCGGCGACCAGGTGTTCTTCCAGGGGCACGCCGCCCCGGGCATCTACGCGCGGGCGTTCCTCGAAGGGCGGCTGTCGCAGACCCAGCTCGACGGGTTCCGCCAGGAGCTGTCCCACCCCGGCGGCGGCCTGCCGAGCTACCCGCACCCGCGGCTGATGCCGGACTTCTGGGAGTTCCCGACGGTGTCCATGGGCCTCGGACCGCTGAACGCGATCTACCAGGCGCGGTTCAACCGGTACCTGCTCGCGCGCGAGCTGCACGACACCTCGCGGTCCCACGTCTGGGGTTTCTGCGGCGACGGCGAGATGGACGAGGTGGAGGCGATCGGCGCGATCGGCGTGGCCGCCCGCGAGGAGCTCGACAACCTGACGTTCGTGATCAACTGCAACCTGCAGCGGCTCGACGGCCCGGTCCGCGGCAACGGCAAGATCATCCAGGAGCTCGAGGCGGTCTTCCGCGGCGCCGGCTGGAACGTGATCAAGGTGATCTGGGGCCGCGACTGGGACCCGCTGCTGGCGCAGGACACCGACGGCGTGCTCGTCAACAAGATGAACACCACGCCGGACGGACAGTTCCAGACCTACGGCGTCGAATCGGGCGCGTACATCCGCGAGCACTTCTTCGGGTCGGACCCGCGGCTGCGCAAGATGGTCGAGCACCTGTCCGACGACGAGCTGCGCGGCCTGTCCCGCGGCGGGCACGACTACCGCAAGGTCTACGCGGCGTTCAAGGCCGCGCGCGAGCACGTGGGCCAGCCCACCGTGATCCTCACCCACACGATCAAGGGCTGGACGCTCGGCAAGGACTTCGAGGCGCGCAACGCCACGCACCAGATGAAGAAGCTCACCGTGGCCGAGCTCAAGGAGTTCCGCGACCGGCTCTACCTGCCGATCCCTGACTCGCTGCTCGAGGCCGAGCTCCCCCCGTACTACCACCCCGGGCCTGACTCCGACGAGATCCGGTACATGAAGGAGCGGCGGGCCGCCCTCGGCGGCGTGCTGCCGCGCCGGGTGGTGCGGGCCAAGCCGCTGCCGCAACCGCCTGACGCGGTGTACGACGAGCTGCGCAAGGGCTCGGGCAAGCAGACGGTCGCCACGACGATGGCGTTCGTCCGGCTGCTCAAGGACCTGATGAAGGACCCGGTCATCGGCGACAGGTTCGTGCCGGTGATCCCGGACGAGGCGCGCACGTTCGGCATGGACTCGCTGTTCCCGACCGCGAAGATCTACTCGCCGTTCGGGCAGACGTACGAGGCGGTGGACCGCAACCTGCTGCTGTCGTACAAGGAGTCCGAGCAGGGGCAGATCCTGCACGAGGGCATCAGCGAGGCCGGCGCGATGGGCTCGGTGATCGCGTCGGGCACCGCGTACGCCACCCACGGCACGTACATGATCCCCGTGTACGTGTTCTACTCGATGTTCGGCTGGCAGCGGACGGGCGACCAGATGTGGGCGCTCGGCGACCAGCTCGGGCGGGGCTTCCTGCTCGGCGCCACCGCGGGCCGCACGACGCTGGCCGGCGAGGGGCTGCAGCACGACGACGGGCACTCGCAGCTGCTCGCCTCGGTGTCTGAGGCGTGCGTGTCGTACGACCCGGCGTGGGCGTACGAGATCGCGGTGATCGTGAAGGACGCGCTACGGCGGATGTACGACTCGACGCCCGAGCACCCGGACGGCGAGAACATCTTCTACTACCTCACCGTCTACAACGAGCCGTACCCGCAGCCGCCGGAGCCGTCCGTCGAGGGCGGACCGCAGGCGCTGGAGGAGGGGATCCTGCGCGGGCTTTACCGCTATGCGCAGGCGCCGTCTGCCTCTTCTCCTTCTTCTCCAGAACGGACCGGGGCGGCTGTCCCGCGTGCCCGCATCCTGGCCTCGGGCGTGGCGATGCGGCAGGCGCTGAGCGCCGCGTCGCTGCTGGCCGCGGACTGGGGCGTGGCCGCGGACGTGTGGTCGGTGACGTCGTGGACCGAACTGCGCAGGGACGCGATGGCCTGCGAGTCGTACAACATGCTGCACCCTGACTCCGACAGGGTGCCGTACGTCACGTCCGCCCTGTCCGGTCCGTCGTCGTCCGGGCCGGTCGTCGCTGTCTCCGACTGGCTCCGCGCCGTGCCGGACCAGATCGCCCGCTGGGTGCCTGCCGGGTACACGTCGCTGGGGACCGACGGGTTCGGCTTGTCCGACACGCGGCCGGCCACCCGCCGGTTCTTCCACGTGGACGCGCAGTCGATCGTGCTGGCCGTCCTGTGGTCGCTCGCCCGCGAGGGCGCGGTCGACGCGTCGCTGCCCGCCCAGGCGATCGCCAGGTACAAGCTGGACCTCCCGGTGTCGGAGGCGCTCGGCTAGGGCGGGCCGCCAGATCGCTACCCGGCCGCGTTGGGCAGGCCCAGGGCGGCGCAGGTCGGCGTAGTGCCGGGGAAGACCGCGGCCGTGCCATCGGGCAGGACGCAGGCCACCAGCGGCGGCACCGGGTGGTCACGACCCGGGTCCGGCGCGCCGCGCGCGCCGTCCGGACCCGGGCGCAGGATGCCCTGCCGCCAGAAGCCGGCGCAAACGCTGAGTGCGTTGTCCACCTGGGACGGGCCCGGACCGGGTTGTCCCGCAACCGCGGCCTCGGCCACGAACGTGAAGGACTCGGCGCCGTCCGAGAGGCTGGCGACCGTGTAGCAGCGGGCCTCGCTCTTGTCGGTGACCGGCGCCGGATGCTGGACATAGGCGTAGCCCCCCGCGGTGGCGGCGGCCGCCGCCACCGCGGCGCTCGCGGCGATCAGGATCGGCTTGCGGCGGGGCCGACGGGCGATTTCGGCCGCCAGCTGGCGCCGCATGGCCGCGACGCGGTCCACGGGCAGGCCGCAGACGGGCGGCAGCTCGAATCGGGTCATGGCTGGTTCTCCTGGTTGCTCGTGATCAGGGCGGTGACCGGCCCGGCCTGGATCGCGACCGTGCGCTCCCGCAGGTGCTGGCGGGCGCGGGTGAGCCGGGAGCGGACGGTCCCGACAGGCACGCCCATGGCGACGGCCGCCTCGGTGTAGCTCAGCCCGGCCCAGTCGCAGAGGGCGAGGACCTGGCGCTCTGGCTCGGCGAGCGCGCGCAGTTCGCTGAGGATCAGCCGCATGGCGCGCTCGCCGTCCGCGCGGCTGGCGGCGTCCTCGGCTATGTCCGGCACGGCCGACGGCGGCGGGAGCCTGGCCAGCAGCCGCTGGTGCCGGCGGATCGAGCGCTGAGCGTTCCTTGTCGCGTTGTTGGCGACGGCGAGCAGCCAGGGCAGCACCGAATCGCCGGCCAGCCTGACGTCACGCCGCTTGCGCCACGCCTCGAGGAACACCACCGACGTCAGGTCCTCCGCCGCCGACCACGATCCGGTGCGCCGGAAGCAATGCGCGTAGACCGCGTCCGCGTGCCGCTCGAAGAGCTGGCCGAACGCCTCGCCGTCGCGCTGGCTGGCGGCGCGGGACCACAGTTGCCCGTCGCTGAGGGCTGCCCAGTCGGTCATCACACCCCACTATGTCCGGCACCGGCGATCTGGTTCACCGGCAGGGACCTCGAAGCGACGGGGCGCGGACAAAGGCGACAGCAGTGGCTGGTGTGACATCGCGAACGCCCTTACGGCGGCGGACTTGGCGGCAGCTGAGGCTGACGTGGCACGCTGGTTGCGTGCAGGCGAAGAGGCAGGCCACGGAGGACGGCGCGGACGGCGCAGCGGACGGCGCAGCGGGCGCGCTCGGCACGCCCGCCCGGGTGCATCCGGAGACCGTGCGGCGGATCGAGCGGTCGATGGGCGCGCTCGGCACGGCGGCGATCGCGGCGATGGACGAGCGGCTGCCGTGGTTCCGCAAGATGTCGGCGGAGAACCGGTCGTGGCTTGGCCTGGTCGCCCAGGCGGGCATCGCCGCGTTCGCCGACTGGGTCAGGCATCCAGAACGGCCCCGGCCCGCTGCCACCGAGGTCTTCGGCACCGCCCCGCGTGAGCTGGCGCGGGCGGTGAGCCTGCAGCACGCGGTGGAGATGGTCCGGGTGATCATCGACGTCGTGGAGAACCAGGTCGACTCCCTGGCCGCGCCAGGCGCGGAGGCCGAGCTGCGCGAGGCGGTGCTGATCTACGCGCGCGAGATCGCGTTCAGCGCCGCCCAGGTGTACGCGCGGACCGCGGAGGCGCGCGGGGCATGGGATGCCCGGCTTGAGGCGCTTGTCGTCGACTCGCTGGTGCGCGGTGAGGCGCAGGAGACGCTGAACTCGTGGGCCTCGGCGCTGAACTGGTCCTCCTCCCCCGTCGCGGTGATCGCCGGCAGCATCGACGGCGAGGAGGCCGAGCCGGTCATCGACGAGCTGCGTGCCCAGGCCCGCCGCGCCCGGCTTGACCTGCTGGCCGGCGTGCAGGGCAGCAGGCTGATCCTGGTCCTTGGCGGCACCGACGACCCGATGTCGGCCGCGGAGCGGTTCGCGGGCAGGTTCGGCGCCGGCCCGGTGGTCGTCGGCCCGCCGGTGCGTGACCTGCGGTCGGCCTCGGTGTCCGCGCGGGCCGCGCTCGCGGGGCTGCGCGCCGCGCCTGGCTGGCCCGACGCGCCGAGCCCGGTCAGCGCCGACGAGCTGCTGCCAGAGCGCGCGCTCGACGGCGACGCCGACGCCGTGCACATGCTCGTCACGCAGGTGTACGAGCCGCTGCTCGCCGGGGGCGCGGCGCTGCTCGACACGCTGACGACCTACCTGGAGCAGGGCTCGTCCCTGGAAGCGACCGCCCGGATGCTGTTCGTGCATCCGAACACGGTCCGCTACCGGCTGCGCCGCATCACCGAGCTCAGCGGGTACACGCCGTCGGTCGGCCGGGACGGCTTCACGCTCTGGGTGGCCGTCATCCTCGGCAGGCTGGCTGCCCGCCGGTGACGACCCGGCCGCCGGCCGGCGAAAGGCGAAACGCCGCATGTGACCAGACGGTGACTGGCGGGTTAACATCTTTTGGCGGATAGCTACAAAGTTCCGGCAGGCAACTTCGTCTCGTTCGTTATCAGGGTGGCGGACCCCTACAGGGCAAGGTAATCATCGTGCTGATCTTCACCGCGCCCGGACAGGGCGCGCAGACCCCGGGCTTCCTGTCCCCCTGGCTCGACATCCCCGGCCTCGCCGAGCGGCTCGGCGCCTGGTCAGACCTGGCCGGCCGCGACCTGATCAGGCTTGGCACGACCGGCAGCGCAGATGAGATCACCGACACATCAGTCGCCCAGCCGCTGCTGGTCGCGGCGGCGCTCGCGGCCGCCGGGCTGCTCGGCGAGCCCGACGCCGCCGCCGGGCACAGCGTGGGCGAGCTGGCCGCGGGCGCGATCGCGGGCGTGCTCAGCGCCGTCGACGCGATCCGGCTCACCCGGGTGCGAGGCGAGGCCATGGCAGCGGCGACCGACGCTGAACCGACGGGGATGACCGCGGTCCTCGGCGGCGACGAGGCGAGCGTGCTCGCCGCCATCGCCGCGGCCGGGCTCACCCCGGCGAACATCAACGGCGCCGGCCAGATCGTGGCCGGCGGGACGCTGGCGCAGCTCGAGGCGTTCGCCGCCAGCCCGCCCCCAGGCGCCCGGCTGCGGCCGCTGCGGGTGGCCGGGGCGTTCCACACCAGGCACATGGCACCCGCCGTCGAGGCGCTCGCGCGGGCCGCGGCGGGCACCGTCGTCAAGGACCCCGCGATCACGCTGGTCTCCAACGCCGACGGCGCGGTCGTGACCTCGGGAGCGAACTGGGTGGACCGCGTCGTCGCTCAGGTCGCCGCCCCGGTTCGCTGGGACCTGTGCATGGCGACGATGTCCGACGTCGGGGTGACCGCGCTCATCGAGCTCCCGCCGGCCGGCACGCTGACCGGGATGGCCAGGCGGGCGCTGCCCGGCGTCGCACTGCTTGCGCTGAAGACACCGGACCAGCTCGATGACGCGCGGGAGCTGGTCGCGGCGCACGCCCAGTCGAGGAACGGATACGCGGCAGCCCCGGCCGGCGCTCCGCCGCCGTGGCGGATCGTGGTGTCGCCGGCAGCCGGCACGTTCCGTTCGGGAGATGGCGAATCAGCGGACCACGCGGTCGCGGCCGGCGCTACGGTGCCAGCCGGCGCGGTGCTTGGCCTGGTCATGGCGCGCGGCGGCGAGCGGCCTGTCGTCGCTCCCGCGCCCGCGACGGTCGTGGAATGGCTGGTCGAAGACGGCGATCCCGTCGGCGAGGGGCGGCCGCTCGTGCGTCTTGAGCCGAAGGAGGAGCGGTGAGCGGGAGCCGGGTCGTCGCGTTCGGCGGTTACCAGCCGGACAAGGTGGTCACCAACGACGACCTGGCCAAGATCGTCGACACGACCGATGAGTGGATCCGCAGCCGGGTCGGCATCGAAAGCAGGCGGATCGCCGCGGACGACGAGACCGTGGCGGACATGGCGACCGCCGCCGGCGGGAAGGCGCTGGCCGCGAGCGGCCTGCCGCCGTCGGGCATCGACCTGGTGATCGTCGCGACGTGCAGCCCCGAGGTGCCGCTGCCGAACGTGGCGGCGACGGTCGCCCACCGGCTCGGGATCGCCGCGCCCGGCGCCTACGACCTCAACGCCGCGTGCGCCGGGTTCTGCTACGCGCTCGGGACCGCCTCCGACGCGGTGCGCGCGGGCAGCGCGCGCAACGTGCTCGTGGTCGGCGCGGAGAAGATGAGCTCGTGGATGGACTGGACCGACCGGTCGACGTGCATCATTTTCGCCGACGGCGCCGGGGCCGCCGTGGTCGGGCCGGCCGGCGACGGCGAGCCGTCAGGGATCGGGCCCGTCGTCTGGGGCAGCGCGGGCGACCTGGCCGAGAAGATCACGGTCACCGGCCGCAACGGAGCCATCACGCAGGAAGGGCAGGCCGTGTTCCGGTGGGCGACGACCGCGCTGCACCCGGTGGCCCTTGAGGCGTGCGCACGGGCCGGGGTCACGCCCGCCGACATCTCGGCGTTCATCCCGCACCAGGCCAACCTGCGGATCATCGAGGCCATCGCCCGCCGGCTCGGCATCCCGCGCGAGCGCCTCGCCGACGACATCGTGCACGCGGGGAACACCTCGTCGGCGTCGATCCCGCTCGCGCTGTCCCGGATGGCCGAGCAGGGACGGCTGCAGCCGGGCACCCCGGCGCTGCTCCTCGGGTTCGGCGCCGGGCTGTCCTACGCAGCGCAAGTGATCACGCTACCCTAGCCCGCGCCCTACGCTGAGGGCACGCCCCGGCCGCCGGGGCGACCAGGTGGTTAAACACAGCCGCACAGTAAAAGGAGTAACAGTGACTGACCAGGAGATTCTGGCCGGGCTCGCCGAGATCATCGACGAGATCGCCGGCGTGCCCGCCGACGAGGTGACGCCGGAGGCGAACTTCGTCGATGACCTCGACATCGACTCGCTTTCGATGGTCGAGATCGCGGTCGCGGCCCAGGACAAGTTCGGCGTCGAGATCCCGGACGAGCAGCTGAAGGACCTCAAGACCGTCCAGGACGTGGTCAACTTCGTGAGCAAGAACTCCTGACGCCGTCAGGGGCAGGTACAGCGCGCGCGAGCGCATGGGAGGTCGCAGTGAGCAGCAATGATCAGGTAAGCGTCGTTGTCACCGGGCTCGGCGCGACGACGCCGCTCGGCGGTGATGTCGCGTCCACCTGGTCAGCGATGCTCGCCGGAACCAGCGGGGTCCGCCCGCTCACCGACGAGTGGGCGGAGTCGCTGCCGGTCCGCATCGCCGCGCCCGCGGCGGAGGACCCGGTGCCCGAGGTCGGCCGGGTCCAGGCCCGCCGGATGGACCGCTGTGAGCAGTTCGGGCTGGTCGCGGCGCGGCAGGCCTGGACGGACGCGGGCTCGCCCGCGGTCGACCCGTGGCGCCTCGGCGTGGCGGTCACCAGCGGCATCGGCGGGATCGGATCGACGCTGACGGCCTACGACACGCTGCGCGAGAAGGGCTGGGAGCGCATCTCGCCGTACACCGTCCCGATGCTGATGCCGAACGGCGCCGCCGGCTGGATCAGCATCGAACTCGGGGCCAGGGCCGGGGCGCACGCGCTGGTCAGCGCGTGCGCGTCCGGAGCCGAGGCGATCGGGTACGGCATCGACATGATCCGTTCCGGCCGCGCCGACGTCGTCGTGGCCGGCGGAACAGAGGCCGCGATCATGGCACTGAACATCGGCGCGTTCGCCCGGATGGGCGCCATGTCCACCCGCAACGACGAGCCGGAGCGCGCGTCCCGGCCCTTCGACAAGGGGCGGGACGGGTTCGTGCTCGGCGAGGGCGCCGGCGTCGTCGTGCTCGAGTCGCTGCCGCACGCGCTCGCGCGCGGCGCGCGGATCTACGCGGTGGCGGCCGGGGCCGGCTACTCCGCGGACGCCTTCCACATCTCGCACGGGTCGCCGGACGGGGCAGGCGTGCGGTTCGCGATCGAGACCGCGATGCGCGACGCGCGGATATCCCCGTCGCAGGTCGTCCACGTCAACGCGCACGCCACGTCCACGCCGGAAGGCGACCCGCTCGAGGCGCGCGCGATCGCCGACGCCCTCGGTCCTGCTGCCGCTGACTGCGTGGTGACCTCCACCAAGTCGATGACCGGCCACCTGCTCGGCGGGGCCGGCGCGGTCGAGTCGGTGGCCGCGATTCTCGCGCTGCGCGACCGGGTCGCGCCGCCGACGATCAACCTTGAGGACGTGGACGCCGAGGTGACCATCGACGTCGCCACCGCAACGCGCCCGCTCGCGCCGCGCGCGGGCGTGTCCGAGCCGATGGCGGTGCTGAACAACGCGTTCGGCTTCGGCGGGCACAACGTGACGCTCGTGTTCACCGAGTACATCGGACTGGAGGCCTGACCGATGACCGCCGTTCCGCAGTCGCAGGCCGGCGCCGTTTCGCAGCCCCCGGCCGGCACCGTTTCGCAGCCCCCGGCTGGCGCCGTTTCGCTCCCCCGCGATCCGGTGGCCCGCCTCGCGGCGCTGTTCGACGCGGGAACCATGCAGATGCTGGCGACGGTCGCGCCGGACGGAAGCGGCGCGGCCGCCGCGGTGGGCCTGATCGACGGCAGTACCGCCGCGGCGTTCGCCTCCGATCCCCGGGTGCAGGGCGGCGCGATGGGCGCCGACGGGTGCGCGGTGATCGTCGGGGCGTACAACGAGGCCATCGCGCGCGGCGTGCCGGTGATCGGGCTGTGGCACTCGGGCGGCGCGCGGCTGGCCGAAGGGGTGGCTTCGCTGCACGGTGTGGGCACGGTGTTCGCGGCGATGACCGCGGCGTCCGGGGTGGTGCCGCAGATCTCGGTGGTGCTCGGCCCGGCGGCCGGCGGCGCCGCGTACGGGCCCGCGCTGACCGACGTGGTCATCCTGTCCGGCCAGGGGCGGATCTTCGTGACCGGACCCGACGTGGTGCGTTCTGTCACCGGCGAGGAGGTGGACATGGC
>JASHPP010000439.1 GCA_030038035.1 Trebonia sp. | reverse complement strand
GCTGGGCAGGGCACAGCGCAGGGCCGCGGTGGGCAGGGCGGTATGAGGCCGGGCGGCGCCCGCCAGGGGAACGCCCGGCAGGGGAACGCTGCCCGCCAGGGCGGCCGGCATGCCGCCGACGGGCGTCAGCACGCGACGGCGGCAGGGCGCGGCGAGACCGCCACGAGCAGCGGCGGTTCGCCTGCGGCGACTCCTGGTCCGGTGGCGCCTGGCCTTGAGCCGCACCGGCCACGCCAGTTGCAGTACTCGGCTCCGTCCGAGGGCGGCGGCGTCGAGCGCCGGCGTGATTCCGCCGATCCGTACGCCAACGTGGGCCGCAACGACCTGTGCCCGTGCGGCTCAGGCCGCAAGTACAAGCGCTGCCACGGCGATCCGCGAAACTCCTGACCCCTCGGCCCCGCGTCCGCTCCGGCCCGCTGCGGTCCGGCCTGCTGCCTGCTGCCTGGGTGCCGCGCGGGCCTGCGTCACGCCGCCTCGATGTCGGTGCACACCCAGCGCGGCACGGACGCTGGGGCGGCCGGCGTCTCGCACTGCCGGGCATGCCCGGCCGGTCCGGGGAGGCGCCGCGGCGCGGCCTGCTCAAGCCGGACGGCAAGCGCGCGCGTTCGCGCGCCGACCAGCACGATCGCGGTCATCTCGATGACCCCTGGCGCCGGCCGCGTCGTGATCACGCGCCGCACGCGAGGCCGCTGCCCGCAGCCGAACAGCGGGGTCAGCCTGCGAAAGTGAACGCGGGCGCGTTCGGACGTCCAGGGCAGGATCTGCCTGGTCGGCCGTGCTCCTGCCAGGGCCTCGGCGAGCAGCCAGGCGAAGTGCTGCGGCCATTCGCCCTGAGCGTCCGTGACCGCGCGCGGGGCCGCCACACGGTCTTGGGCCGCCTCGATGCCGGCGCCGAGGCCCTCCCACCCGCTGCCGCGTTGCCCGGACGCGGCCGCGGGTGCCGCGGCGGTGCCGGCCAGCGGGTCGGCGTCAAACGGTGGGCCAGTATCCGGTACGGTCACGAGCCGGAGCGCGGGCAGGTGGTCGCCGCGCGAGGCTGAATCGAACGCGGGTGCGTCACATGACAACGGGGATTGCCGCGCCGACATTGGACTCCCGGGGAGTTGTGCGGGGTTAATGGCAACTAATTGCGACCATATGTACACGAGCCCACCGACATTCCGGTTCCGCGTGCTGCCGCATTCCATGATCGCGAAAATCTCGCACATAATTCGCGCCCCGCGGTCGCGAGGCGAAATTTTTCGCGAAATAAGTGGCCTCTTTACGCCGCGCCGGCTGGAACGCGCTTCATTACCATTACCGCTGCCACGGGCTCCGCCTGGCATGTCAGCGAGGCTCCGGCCCGCACCGGTCCCGCCGATGGGCTCGCGCCGCTTTTTTCTGGCGGAGGGGGCCCCACTGCCAATAGGCTTGGCGTTGTGGGCCCCACCACCAATGCGGGCAGTTGGTGAATCCGTCTCAATAGAGGCTGCCTTACCATTGGGACCATGCCGCACTTGCGTGCCGTGATCATGGACTGGGGTGGCGTCCTTACGCAGCCGATCGGCGACACTGTTCGCGACTGGCTCGTCGCCGACCAGATCGACGTTGATAGTTACCTGGCGGTCATGCGCCCGTGGCTGACGGACGCCTACGACCCGCTCGAAGCCACCGCGTCCGCCAACGGGCCCGCCAACCCCGCCAACGGGCCCGTCAACCCCGCCAACCCGGTGCACGCGCTGGAGCGCGGTGAGTGCACTGTCGCGGAGTTCGAGCGGCTGCTGGCCGAACGCCTCGTGACCACGGTCGGCGGCCGGGTCCAGCCCAACGGGCTGCTCACCAGGATGCTCTCGGCGAGCAGGCCCGTTCCGGCCATGTACCAGGTGATTCGCGACTTGCGCGGCGCCGGCGTCCGGACCGCGCTGCTGTCGAACTCATGGGGCGACGGCGGCTACCCAAGGCAGGATTTCCCGGCGCTTTTCGACGCGGTGGTGATCTCCGGCGAGGTCGGCATGCGTAAGCCAGAATCGCGCATATTCCTGCACACCGCCGGGCTGCTCGGCATCGCCCCCGGGGAGTGCGTGTTCGTCGACGACCTGGAGCGGAATGTCGCAGCCGCCGTCGGCTGCGGAATGACCGGCGTCCATCACACCGACCCGGCCGAGACGGTCACGCGGCTGACGCGAATGTTTGCCAATCGCTAAGCTTTGCCGCGTGCACGAGAAGCACGGCGAGCACCAGGGGCGCGGCGACCGCGAGGGGCGCGGCGACCGCGGCGAGTCGGCCAGGCTGTACCCGCTGCCGGCCACTCCCGGCCGGTCGGCGAACATGAAGGCCAACCGCCGCAGCGATACCAAGCCCGAGCTCGCGTTGCGCAGCGCCCTGCACGCGATGGGCTACCGGTATCGCAAGGACCTCAGGCTAGACCTGCCGCAACGGCGGGTGCGCCCGGACATCGCCTTCACCTCCCGCAAGGTGGCGGTGTTCGTGGACGGCTGCTTCTGGCACGCCTGCCCGGAGCACGGTTCACGGCCCAAGAACAACGAGTGGTACTGGTCGCCGAAGCTGCAGAAGAACGTCGAGCGCGACCGGGCCGCGGACGCCGCCCTGGCCGACGCGGGCTGGACGGTGCTGCGACTGTGGGAGCACGTGCCGATCGAGGATGCCGTTGCCATGGTGGTTGCCGTCGTCGGCGGCCCGCGGTCGCTACCATGAGGCCCCATGCGGGTATACCTGCCCCTCACGCTTCCCGGGCTGGCCGACGCCCTCAAGCAGGGCGAGGTCGGCCCCCCGCCGCTCACGGCGTTCGCGGTCACGCCGGCGTTGCGTGAGGCCTACGCGAGCGGCGACGAAGAGGAACTCGAGTACGTGGCCCTGCTGACGGCGGCCCGGCAGTCGTTGCGGCTGCTGGCCGGCGACCCGGACGCGCCGCGCCGCCGCGTGGTGCTCGCGGCCGACGTCAGGGACGGCGAGGTGAGCTGGAGCGCGTATGACGACGAGCCCGCCACGGTGGCCCTCGCCGTCGCGGTCCCGTTCACGGCCGTGGCTTCCGGCCACATCGACGCCGCTGAGGCAGCCGAAGACGTCGCCGCCGCGGTGGCGGCCATCGACGCCGCGGACGCCGGGGACGAGGACGCGGAGTTCACGGTCGACGGCGCGGACGGTCACGAGCTGGCCTGGTACGCCACCCAGGAGCTGCCCGACGCGTCCTTAGTTACCTTCTACGGCTTAGTTACCTTCTGCGCCCAACGGGGAAGGCACCCCTCATGGACGCGGTGACCAGGGTTCCCATGCCGTACAACGAGCCGGTGCGGCAGTACCAGCCAGGCAGCATCGAACGCTCCCTCCTCGAGGCGAAGATCAAGGAGCTCGCAGGACAGCACGCCGAGTTGACGATGACGATCGCGGGCCGCGCCGTGATGGGCTCGGGTGACAAGGTGCCGGTGGTGCAGCCGCACAACTACCGGCGCGTCCTCGGCGAGTTCGGCAACGCGACCGACGCGGACGTGCTTGCGGCGATCTCGGCGGCCGGGACCGCCGCCCGCGCCTGGCGTGCCCTCTCGTTCGACGACCGGGCCGCCGTCTTCCTCCGGGCAGCCGACCTGCTCGCCGGGCCGTGGCGCTCGACGCTGAACGCCGCGACGGTCCTCGGCCAGTCCAAGTCGGTGTTCCAGGCGGAGATCGACGCCGCCTGCGAGATGATCGACTTCTGGCGCTACAACGTGTCGTTCGCGCGCCAGCTGCTGTCCGAGCAGCCCGAGTCCGCCGCAGGCAGCTGGAACCGGATGGAATACCGGCCGCTTGAGGGGTTCGTGCTCGCGATCACCCCGTTCAACTTCACGTCGATCGCCGGGAACCTGCCGACCGCGCCGGCCCTGCTCGGCAACGTCGTGGTGTGGAAGCCGTCGCCCACGCAGCAGCTGGCGGCGCATTACACGATGCGCCTGCTCGCGGCGGCGGGACTGCCGCCCGGGGTGATCAACATGGTGACGGGGGACGGCGCGGCGGTGTCGCGGGTGGCGCTGTCGCACCCGGACCTGGCCGGTATCCACTTCACCGGGTCGACGGCCACGTTCCAGCACCTGTGGCGGACCGTAGGGGAGAACATCGCGCGCTTCAGGGACTATCCGCGGCTTGTCGGGGAGACCGGCGGCAAGGACTTCGTGATCGTCCACCCGTCCGCCGAACGCGCGTCGATCGTCACCACGCTCATCCGCGGCGCCTTCGAGTACCAAGGCCAGAAGTGCTCCGCGGCCTCCCGCGCGTACCTGCCGCGCTCGCTGTGGGACGACGTCCGGGACGAGCTTGCCGGCACGGTACGGTCGCTCTCCTTCGGGGACGTGTCCGAGGACCTGTCGCTGTTCGGCGGCGCGGTGATCGACTCCAGGGCGGTGGACAAGCACCGCGGCGCGTTCGACCGCGCCAGGTCCCGTCCGGGCGTGCAGATCCTGACCGGCGGCACGATCGACGACGACGCGGGCCACTTCGTCTCGCCGACGGTGCTGGTCTGCGACGACCCCGGCGACGAGGCGTTCACCACCGAGTACTTCGGCCCGATCCTGGCGGTGCACGTCTATGAGGACGCGGCGTTCAGCGCGATGCTCGGCCAGGCCGCCAACGTGGCGGCGTACGCGCTGACCGGCTCGATCCTCGCGACGGACCGCGCGGCGATCGCCGAGGCGGGCGACCGGCTGCGCTACGCGGCAGGGAACTTCTACATCAACGACAAGCCGACTGGGGCGGTGGTCGGCCAGCAGCCATTCGGCGGCGCCCGGGCAAGCGGCACCGACGACAAGGCCGGCTCGGTGTTCAACCTCATCCGCTGGGTCTCCGCCCGCTCGATCAAGGAGACGTTCGTCCCGCCCACGGACTACCGGTATCCGCACATGGGCTAGCACGGCGTTCTGGTGCCGGGGCGGCAGGCGCGCGGCGGAGCAACGTCGTCGAACGAAGAGAGCCCCGGCGAAGCGAGGAGGCCGGGGCTCTGCTCCATTGTGGCAGGCGCGCGCTCCGCAGGGTGTCCATTCGGACACACCCGAGTTTCCCCGCAGCAGCGCGGACGTGGCAGCCATCGGGCAGCTCCCGCCCCGGGGTTACCACCAGTCTGCGCGACGCAGACAGTCCGTAACAGAATGGTTGCAATACGCACTAACGCCGTGCACCGGCGGCCCGCACAGTATGTGATTACTTGCGTGCGAATCGTTACAATCTCTCCCGCGCGCCGGACCGAGCCGGCGGAGGTACGGCCATGACAGCAATCATTTCCGAGCGCGGCACCATCACCCTCGCCGCCGAGTCCTTCAGGATCCGCCTGATGTGCCTGGTCCACGCCCTCGGCTACGGCCTATCGTGCGACCCGGAGTCCGGCGAGGACAGGCTTGCGCCCGACCTCGACCACGAGGCGGCCGCCCGGGCGTTCTGGGACATCGACAGGGCACCGGACCGGGACGGGATGCTCGCCGCCTTCATGCGCGCGGTGCTTGAACTCACCGAGGCGGGCGCCGAGGAGATCACGCGGGCCGCTTGCGCGGCGGAGGGCGGAGCGGCACAGCTGTGACCTACCTGCCGATGAGCAAGTAGAGGTACTCGCGCGAGGAGCCCCCGGCAGGGTCCGTCAAGCTGTAGCCTGCGCCGGGAGGATGACTGAGTCATCCGCGCATGGGTGAGATCACCGCAAAGTGCGGATGAACGTGAGCAGCGGAGGCCCGAGATTCACCGGCTTGTTCTGTGGAACATCGACCTAACCCTGGTTGACGTCGCGAAAGTCACCAGGGAGGCCTACGCCGAGGCGTTCCGCTCGGTCACCGGCCGCCCGCTGGTGCAGTTGCCCCAGATGGCCGGCCGCTCCGAACCCGAGATCTTCTTCGACGCGCTCGCGCTGAACGACGTCACCCGCCGCGAAAGCGATCCCGCCGAATCCGAGCGGCTGCTCGCCCCGTTCGGCGCGGAACTGGCCACGGCGCTCGCGGCCCGCCGCGGGTTGCTCACGGCGCAGGGGCAGGTGCTGCCCGGTGCCGCCGAGTCCCTGGCGGCCGTCGCCGGGCTGGCGGACACGATCCAGTCGGTGCTGACCGGCTCGAGCCGGCCGAACGCGACGCTCAAGCTCCGCGCGTTCGGCCTGGAGGGCTACCTGGACCTGGCTGTCGGGGGGTTCGCCGGGTCCGAGGTCTACCCGAAGGGCACGCTGCTGCGGGTCGCCCGCCAGCGGGCCGCGGAGAAGTACGGCGTGCCGATCGCCGACGCCGCGACGGTCTACGTCGCGGACTCGCCGCGCGACGTGGAGGCGGCGAAGATCGGCGGGGCACGGTCGGTTGGGGTGGCCAGCGGCCGCGCGAGCACCGCCGAGCTGCGCGACTGCGGGGCCGACGCCGTTCTGTTCGATCTCACCGACACGGCCGCCCTCATCGACGTCATCACCGCCGCCCCCTAGCCGTGACGCAGGTCGCCCGCACCGCGGTTGCGCCCGCCGCCGGCGCGGCACGATGCTGGGTGCATGGCAGGCAATGAGGCGAGCGGGGCGGTAGCGGGGCAGGGGTACGGGGCGACGCTGTGGGAACCGGACGCGGACACCGTCAAGAGCGCCCGGATAAGCCGGTACATGCGCTGGCTGGCGGATCGCGGGGCTGCGCTTGGCGGGGATCCGCCGGGATATCAGGACCTGTGGGCCTGGTCGGTAGGTGACCTCGGCGAGTTCTGGACGTCGATCTGGGACTACTTCGAGGTACTCGGCGACCGCGGCGACGGCCCGGCGCTGACCGGCGGCCCGATGCCCGATGTGCACTGGTTCCCCGGATCGACCCTGAACTACGCACGGAACGCGCTGCGGACCGCGTGGACCGATCCGGACCGCGCCGCCATCATCTTTTCCTCCGAACGAGGCCGGGCCGGCTCTCTTACCTACGGCGAACTCGCCGCCGAGGTGGCCCGCGTGGCGGCGGGCCTGCGCGCGCTCGGGGTGGGCAAGGGCGACCGCGTGGCCGCGCTGCTGCCGAACATCCCCGAGGCGGTCGTCGGGCTGCTTGCGGCCGCGAGCGTCGGCGCGATCTGGTCCTCCTGCTCGCCGGACTTCGGCACCCGCAGCGTGCTTGACAGGTTCGCGCAGATCGAGCCGGCGGTGCTGCTCGCCGCGGACGGCTACGCGTACCACGGCAAGGAGTTCCCCCGCATCGGCGTGGTCGCCGAGATCGCGGCGCAGCTGCCCACGCTGCGTGCCGTGGTCATGGTGGACCTGCTGGGCACGGCGGCGGCCAGTCCGCCCGCGGTGGGCGCGGGCGTGCAGGTTCTTGACTGGTCCGCCCTGGCGGCGCCGGCCGGGCACGGTCATGACGCCGAGTTCGAGGAGGTGCCGTTCGAGCACCCGCTGTGGGTCGTCTACTCCAGCGGCACCACCGGGCTGCCGAAGCCGATCGTGCACGGGCACGGCGGCATCGTGCTTGAGCACCTCAAGGTGCTCGCGCTGCATCTGGACCTGCACCCTGGCGACCGGTTCAGCTGGTACACGACGACCGGCTGGATGATGTGGAACTTCCAGGTCGGCGGGCTGCTCGCCGGCACGACGATCGTGCTGTACGACGGGAGCGCCGGCTACCCGGAGACCGGCAGGCTGTGGCGGCTTGCGGCCGAAGCCAAGCTCAGCTACCTGGGTGTCGGCGCGCCGTACCTGATGGCCTGCCAGAAGGCAGGGCTGCGGCCCGGCGAGAGCTTTAACCTGTCCGCGCTGCGCGGCGTCGGGTCGACCGGCTCGCCGCTGCCGCCCGAGGGTTTCACCTGGGTGTACGCGGCGGTGGGCAAGAACATCCAGCTGGGCTCGACGTCCGGCGGCACCGACGTGTGCACCGGGTTCGTCGGCCACTGCCCGTTGCTGCCGGTGCGGGCCGGCGTGATATCCGGCCGCTGCCTGGGCGCGGCGGTCGAGTCGTTCGACGAGGCCGGGCGACCGGTCGTCGGCACGGTCGGCGAGCTCGTGATCACCGAGCCGATGCCGTCGATGCCGGTGATGTTCTGGAACGATCCAGGCGGGACCCGGTACGCCGACAGCTACTTCGCGGACTTTCCCGGAATCTGGCGGCACGGCGACTGGATCGAGATCCGCCCCGACGGCGGCTGCGTGATCTACGGCCGGTCTGACGCGACCCTCAACCGGGGCGGCGTGCGGATGGGGACGAGCGAGTTCTACCGGGTCATCGAGTCCTTCCCCGAGGTCGCGGACAGCCTGGTGGTGGACACCGGGCGGCTCGGGGCCGACGGCAGGCTGGTGCTGTTCGTCCAGCTCGCGGCGGGCCGCGAACTGGACGAGGACCTCACCGCCCGGTTCCGCGCGGCGCTGCGCGCGCAGCTGTCCCCGCGGCATGTCCCCGACGAGATCGTCGCCGTGCCCGGCGTCCCGCGGACGCTGTCGGGCAAGAAGCTGGAGATCCCGGTCCGCAAGATCCTGCAAGGCACCCCGCTGGCCCAGGCCGCCGATCCCAGCGCGCTGGCCAACCCGGAAGTGCTGTCGTCATACGTTCGTGCATCTAGTCTGTAGATAGGGAGGATCCGGAACTCACCCAAGCAGCCACCACAACGACGTGAGCTGCCGCACGCCCCGCCCCCACGGCCCAGACGCCCCCGGCGGCCCCTAACGGACCCGAGGGCCCTGACGGAACCCGGCAGGCCCTGACGGAACCGATGGCCTTAACGGAACCGCCAGGCCTTAACGGACCCCGCGGGTCCTAACGGCACCGAAGGGCCTTAACGGAACCGGCGGCCCTAACGGAACCGGCGGGCCCTAACGGAACCGGCAGGCCCTAGCGGCACTGGCGGCTCCGGGGGCCAAGAAGGCCCCCGGGCCGGGGGGGCAATGGGGGGGCGGGCAGCTCCCCCATACCGGGGGGGTCACCGGGGGGGTCGTCCCCCCGGGGGTAAGCAGAGGAGATTTTCAATGCCGGAACGGCCGGACGAAGCCAGGGACACCTCGGACGAGGCAAGGGAGCCGTTGTTCGCCGAGGCTGCGGCGCTGTGGGTGGACGGGGGTGGCGCGGACCGCGCCGTCGCGCCGCCAGGCGACCTTGGCAAGGCGGTCGGTGACCGGCGCGGCTTCCTCGACGCCTACTACCGGTTCGTCGCGACCGAGGATCTCGCGCCGGCTGGCGCGCGGCGGGTGGCCGCCGTGGCGGCCTGGCACGCCGCGCTTGGCGCGAGCCGTCCGCAGGGCCGCGCCGCCGTCCAGGTGCGCGAGGCGGGTGCCGCGTCGCTGACCAGCGCAGGAACGGTCGTGGACATCGTCACCGACGACATGCCCTACCTGGTCGACTCGGTGACGATGGAGCTCAACCGGCACTCCGCCGACATCACGCTGCTCGTGCACCCGCTGCTGACCGCGCGGCGGGACGTCACCGGAGTCGCGAACGGGATCGTGCTTGGCGGGGTCGGCGCGGAGCCGCCGGCTGGGTGGGTGCCAGAGTCCTGGATCCACGTCGAGCTCGGTCACCTGCCCGGGCACGAAAAGCTCGCGGGGGACCTGCGCCGCGTGCTTGACGACCTGCGGGTCGCGATGGAAGACCAGCCCCGCATGCGGTCCGCGGCGCGTGAGCTGGCCGCCTCGCTCGCCGACGCCGAGGGCAGCGGCCCGGAAGAGGCGGAAGCCGGCGAGCTGCTGGTCTGGCTCGCGGCCGGCCACTTCACGTTCCTCGGCTACCGCCAGTACAAGCTGACCAGGCTCGAGGACGAGCAGGAGCTGCGTCCGGTGCCGGGCACCGGGCTTGGCGTGCTGCGTCACGACGGCGCGGACTCGTTCGCCGCCACCCCGCCGGGTGGCCCACACGGGGCGCGCGCCGCGCGGCTGCTCGTGCTCGCCAAGTCCAGCACCCGGTCCACCGTCTACCGGCCGAGCTACCTGGACTACGTGTCGGTGCGGAGGTTCGGCGCGGACGGCCAGGTGAGCGGGGAGTACCGGTTCCTCGGCCTGTACACCCAGGCCGCCTACACCGAGTCGATCACGCGCATCCCCGTGCTGCGCCGCAAGCTTGAGCTGGTGCTCGAGGAGGCCGGGCTGCCCGCGGACAGCCACGACGGCAAGGAGCTCATCGAGATCCTCGAGGGCTACCCGCGCGAGGAGCTGTTCGAGATCAGCGCCGAGCAGCTGACCCCCATCGCGCTGGCCGTGCTCCGGCTCGGGGAGCGCAAGCAGGTCCGCCTGTTCTTGCGGCCCGACGCCTACGGCCGCTACGTGTCCTGCCTGGTGTACCTGCCCAGGGACCGCTACACCACGGAGGTCAGGCTGCGCGCCCAGGAGATCTTGCGCGCTGCGCTGCACGGCGCGTCGGTCGACTACAGCGCGATGGTGAGCAACTCCGCGCTCGCCCGGCTGCACGTCGTCGTGCACGGCGAGCCCGGCCGTCCGCTGCCGCACGTCGACCAGCTCGCGCTGCAGGCCGACATCGCGGCCGCGGTCCGCTCCTGGGATGAGGATCTCGCCGCGGAGGCCGAACGCCGCATCGGCCCCGAACGCGCCGCCCGGCTGCTGCAGGTCTGCGCCGAAGCGATCCCCGAGACGTACAAGGCCGACACGTCGCCGGCCACCGCCGTCACCGACCTGACCGAGGTGCTCCGCCTGCGCGAGGCAGGCGAGCCGTTCGCGCTGCGCCTGGAGACTTCCGACGGCGAGCAGCTGCGGCTGCGCATCTTCCGGTCCGCCGGGCCCATCACGCTGTCCGACGTGCTGCCGCAGCTGCAGCACATGGGGCTGGAGGTCGTGGACGAGCACCCGTACGAGTTCGGCGGGTCGATCTCCTGCGGCCCAGGCGAAGACCATCTGGCGCTGCCGTTCTGGATCTACGACTTCGGGCTCTGTTTTCCGGGGGGGCGACCCCCCGGAGCCCCCCGGCTGCGGCTTGACGCCGCACGTGCTCCGGGGAACTCCCCCGAGGCCCCCCGGCCGCGGCTTGACGCCCCACGTGCTCCGGGGGAGTCCGCGGATGCCCTGCCTGTACCCCGCGGGATCCGGGCCGAGTTCGAGGCGGCGCTGACCGCGCTGTGGGACGAGCGGACCGAGGACGACGCGTTCAACGCGCTGGTGCTCGACGCCGGGCTGACCTGGCGGCAAGTGGTGGTGCTGCGCGCGTATGCCCGGTACCTGCGCCAGGCCGGCACGCGGTTCAGCCAGAGTTACCTGCAACGGGTGCTGTGCGCCAACCCGGCGATCACCCGGCTGCTGATCCGGCTGTTCGAGTCGCGGTTCGACCCCGGCATGCAGGGCGGCGCGGCCGAACGGTGCGAGGCGATCGCCGAGGAGCTCCGCGGCGCGCTTGATGAGGTGGTGAGCCTGGACCACGACCGCATCCTGCGCTCCTACCTGGCCCTCGTCGAGGCGACGCTGCGCACGAACTACTTCCAGCACCCGGACACGCCCGCGCCCTACCTGGTGTTCAAACTGGCGCCGGAGAACGTGGCGGTGATCCCGGTGCCGCGGCCGAAGTTCGAGATCTTCGTGTACTCGCCGCGGCTCGAGGCGGTGCACCTGCGGTTCAGCCACGTCGCGCGCGGCGGACTGCGCTGGTCGGAGCGGCCCGAGGACTTCCGCACCGAAGTCCTTGGCCTGGTCAAGGCGCAGGAGGTCAAGAACTCGGTCATCGTGCCGTCCGGCGCGAAGGGCGGCTTCGTGTGCAAGCGGCTGCCCGACCCGGCCGACCGGGAGGCGTACGCGGCCGAGGTGCTCGCCTGCTACCGGATGTTCATCAGCGCGATGCTCGACATCACCGACAACATCGACGGCGACAAAGTGGTGCCGCCGCCCGGCGTGGTCCGGCTTGAGGGCGACGACCCGTACCTGGTGGTAGCCGCCGACAAGGGCACCGCGACGTTCTCCGACGACGCCAACGAGATCGCCGAGCGCTACGGGTACTGGCTCGGCGACGCGTTCGCCTCCGGCGGGTCCGTCGGCTATGACCACAAGAAGATGGGCATCACCGCCCGTGGCGCGTGGGAGTCCGTGCGCTGGCATTTCGCCGCGCTCCGGCTCAACCCCGACGCCGACGACTTCACCGTGGTCGGCGTCGGGGACATGTCCGGCGACGTGTTCGGCAACGGGATGCTGCTGTCCCGGCACATCAAGCTCGTCGCGGCCTTCGATCACCGGCACGTGTTCCTCGACCCGGTCCCGGATCCGGTGGTCAGCTTCGCCGAACGGGAGCGGCTGTTCGCGCTGCCCCAGTCCTCCTGGGCCGACTACGACCCGGCTCTGATCTCGGCCGGCGGCGGGGTATGGCCGCGCGCCGTGAAGTCTGTCCCGCTGTCGCCGCAGGCCCGTGCCGCTCTCGGCATCGACGAGGGCATCCTCGCCGTCTCCCCTGACGAGCTGATCTCGGCGATCTTGCAGGCGCCGGTCGACCTGCTGTGGAACGGCGGGATCGGCACCTACGTCAAGGCCAGCCATGAGACGCACGCCGACGCGGGCGACCGCTCCAACGACGCGGTGCGGGTCGACGCCGTGCAACTGCGGGCGAAGGTCGTCGCTGAGGGCGGCAACCTGGGGCTGACCCAGGCCGCCCGGGTCGAGTACGCGCTGAACGGCGGGCTCGTCAATACCGACTTCATCGACAACTCGGCCGGGGTGGACACCTCCGACCACGAGGTCAACATCAAGATCCTGCTCGCCGACGCCATCGCCAGCGGGTCGATCAAGCCAGCGGACCGGGCTCCGCTGCTGCACGCGATGACTGACGAGGTGGCCGCGCACGTACTCGAGCACAACGACGGGCAGAACATGGCGCTGGCCGCCGCCCGCTACCAGGCGCCGCGGCTGCTCCACGTGCACGCCAGGTACCTGCGCAAGCTCATCAGGGAAGGGCGCCTGTCCGCGGAGGGCGACGTGCTGCCCGGGGACAAGGAGATCGCCTCCAGGCGGTCCGCGGGCACCGGCCTCACGTCGCCTGAGCTTGCCCTGCTGCTCGCGCACACCAAGATCGCCGCTGGCCAGGAGGTGCTCGCCTCTCACCTGCCCGACGACCCGTATCTGCGGGACGCGCTCGTCGATTACTTTCCCGCGCCGCTGCGCGCCCGGTTCGCCGACCAGATGAACGGGCACCGGCTGCGCCGGGAGATCATCACGACCTCCGTGGTGAACGAGATGGTGGACACAGGGGGAACCACGTTCTTGTTCCGGACCGGTGAAGAGACCGGTCTGCCGGTGCCTGACACCACCCGCGCCTGGCTGGTCGCCCGCGCGGTCTTCGGCATGCCCGCGTTCTGGCGGCAGGTCGGCGGGCTGGTTGGCGAGGTCGACGTCGACGTGCGGATCGCGCTGGTCCTTGAGGCGCGCAAGCTCGTGGAGCGTGCCACCAGGTGGCTGCTGCTGAACGGGCGCCCGCCGTTCGGCATCGCCGAGACCGTGAGCTTCCTGAGCGAGGGAGTCGCCACGGTCCGTTCCGGAATGCCTAAATTGCTTTCCGGCCGTGATCTTGCCACCTATGAAGAGCGGCGGACCTCGTTCGCGGCGCGCGGCGTGCCGGCGGCGCTGGCCGATGAGGTGGCGGCCATGGTCCCGTCTTACTCGGCCTTCGACATCGTGCACAGTGCCGCGATGACCGGCCACGGCGTCGAAGAGACCGCCGCGGTGTACTTCACGCTGGCCGACCGGCTGCAGCTCGGCCGGATGCGTGACCTCATCGTGGCGCTGCCGCGCGAAGACCGCTGGTCGTCGATGGCGCGGGCGGCGCTGCGCGACGACCTGTACGGCGCGCACGCCGCGCTCACGCGGGACGTGCTCGCCGTTGGCGGGGACGGCCCGGTGGGCGAGCGGGTCGCGCTGTGGGAGCAGCGGAACGCGGCGGCGGTGCGGCGTGCGGCGCAGACGCTCGGCGAGATCTGGGAAAGCGAACGCTTCACGTTCACGACCCTGTCGGTGGCGTGCCGCGTCATCCGCACGCTGGTCGCGCCAGGCTCACTGCCCGCTCAGGAAGCTGAGGCGTAGTCCAGGCCGCCGCCGATCGCGATGACCTGGATCTTCGCGCTGCCCGCCGGCGGGTCGATCGCGGCGAACGAGAGCAGGTCCTGGCCTTCCAGTTCCACGCGCGGCGCCTTCTGCCCGAGGGTAAGCAGCGGCATCAGGTCGGCCGGGACCGTGATCGGCGGTCCCGGGTTCACCGGCTCGGCATCGTTCAGCACGGCCGGGACCTCGACCGTGGTGTTCAGGTACATCGAGTAGAACACCAGCGCCCCGCCGTCGGCGGTCCGCAGCGCGAGCCTGGCGTAGTCCGCGCCGTCGAGCGCCCACTGCAGGACATCGCCGCGCGGCGGGTAGATGCCCTGCACGAAGGTGCGTGCCGCCTGGTAGATGCCGGTCGTCAGCGGGCCGTTCGCGACGGCGCTGGCGGCGGGGCTGGACGGGCCGTCGTCAACGACCGCGGCTTGCAGCGGGCCGACCACGTCCGGGGGGGCGAGCAGCGTGCCGGTGCTCAGCGGCAGCGCAAGGACATGGCCGCCGCCGTTCGTCGCGAGAGGCGGCAGCGACGTGCCCGCGGTGAGCTGCGACGTGCTGGCGAGCCGCCAGGGTTGCTTGTGGCCGGCCTGCTCGAACAGCATCAGCACGTTCCCGTCGAGTGGCACCGTCACTCCCGCGGTCTGCGTGGCGATTGCGTCGCTCAGCTTGGTGCCGGCGAGCACGCGCGAGACGTCGGCGACGAAAAACCGCGGATATCCGGCGGGTGCTGGCAGGTAGAAGACGGGCCTGCCGTAGGTGTAGTAGGGGTAGGGCAGCCGCACATGGTCGTAGCGGTCGGCCTCGAAGGTGGCTGTGACGTAGGAGCGCTGCACGCCGGTCACGTCGGACAGCGCCAGCGCCACGTCGCCGGTGCGCGCGGCCGCCTCGCTCCCGCTCACGTAGGAGTCGAAGACCTGGCGGGCCTGAGCGGTCGTGAGCGCGGGCGCGGTGCTCGCCGCACCGGTGCCCGTCTGCGCCGCGCCGGCGCCGCCGGACGTGCAGCCAGCGACGGCGAGCACCGCCGTCACGGCGAGCGCGACGCCGCAGGACAGGTGCGCCATGCGCGTTGCGTGTGCCACGGATTGGCAGAATACCTGGTATCCGCGCCCGGGCGCGGCCGCAGCCTGTTACGCCGCCGCGCCCGTCCTCGCGTAGGCTTTCCGGCATGGCAGCTACCGATCCCAACGAAGAGCTATCGGAACTGTCGTCCAAGCTCGACAGCATCGAGGCCGTGCTCGACCCCGATGCCATGCGAACCGAGGCCGCCGACCTGCGCGAGCAGGCCGCGGACCCCGGACTTTGGGAGGACCAGGCGCGTGCGCAGCAGGTGACCCGGCGGCTCTCCTACCTGGAGGGAGAGCTGGCGCGGCTGGACAGCCTGCGGCAGCGCCTCGATGACACCCGCGTACTGTTCGAGCTTGCCGACGACGAGCACGACCAGTCCGCCAGGGACGAGGCGATGGGCGACCTTGCCCGGCTGCGTAAGGAGATCGACCAGCTTGAGGTCCGCACGCTGCTTAACGGCGACTACGACAACCGCGAGGCGCTGATCACGATCAACTCGCAGGCCGGCGGCGCGGACGCGGAGGACTTCGCGGGAAACCTGCAGCGCATGTACCTGCGCTGGGCGGAACGGCGCAAGTACCCGGCCGAGGTCTACGACGTGTCCTACGGCGAGGCGGGCATCAAGTCCACCACGTTCGCGGTGAAG
Organism: Trebonia sp.; assembly: GCA_030038035.1. The sequence continues at coordinate 6,648 of JASHPP010000439.1, read as the reverse complement.
GCGCCGTACGCGTACGGGACACTGCGCGGCGAGCAGGGCACGCACCGGATGGTCCGCATCTCCAAGTACGACAACCAGGGCCGCAGGCAGACGTCGTTCGCCGGCGTGGACGTGATGCCCGTGGTAGAGCAGACCGACCACGTCGAGATCCCCGAGGACGAGATCCGGGTAGACGTGTTCCGTTCCTCAGGACCGGGCGGTCAGGGCGTCAACACCACGGACTCTGCGGTCCGGATCACGCACCTGCCGACCGGTATCGTGGTGTCCTGCCAGAACGAGCGGAGCCAGATACAGAACAAGGCCTCGGCGATGGCCGTCCTGCAGGCCAAGCTGCTGGAGCGGCGGCGCCAGGAGGAAGCCGAGGAGATGGCCGCGCTGCGCGGCGACGGCGGCCGGGCCTGGGGGACCCAGATCCGCAACTATGTGCTGTACCCGTACCAGAACGTGAAAGACGTGCGGACCGGGATGGAAACGGGCAACGCGCTCGCGGTGCTCGACGGCGAGATCGACGACTTCATCGACGCGGAGATCCGCTGGCTGCGCCGCGGGGAGAACGGCGGCAGGCAGTAACCGGCGGGCTTAGTTCGCCAGTGCCCTGCTACCCGAGCACATGGGTCGCGATCAGCAGGCCGAGCAGCAGGATCAGCGCAGCGGCGATCAGCAGTTGCGGGGTCACGCCGGCCGGGCCGCGGTGGTGGACGTGCGCGCGGGCGGCCCGGCACACCGGACAGCGTCCCTCGACCACTGGACCCGCGCAGTGCGCGCAGATCAGGTGCTCGCAGCTCATCTCATACCCCTTCCGGTAGCGGCGCCCCGGCGCACTTGGAGTGATCTGGAGCCTTAGCCGCCAGTTTCCCCCTAGACTGTTCCCTGGCCAAACCAGGTTACCCGCAAGTTGCCCGGCCAGGCCGCAATTACCCGCTAGGCGGCACCCGTGCCGCGGGTTGGCCTGTCCCTCCTCGTCGAGATCGTAGTGATGGTCCCGTGATCAACTTTGATAACGTCACCAAGATCTACCCGAACCAGAATCGGGCCGCGCTGGAGAACGTCGACCTCACGGTCAACAAGGGTGAGTTTGTTTTCCTTGTCGGTCCCTCCGGGTCCGGCAAGTCGACGTTCCTCAGGCTCATCCTCAAGGAGGAGCGCCCCAGCGAGGGGCGCATCCACGTCGCCGGCAAGGACCTGGCGCGGCTCACGAACTGGAAGGTGCCGCACCTGCGGCGCCGCATCGGCTGCGTGTTCCAGGACTTCCGGCTGCTCCCGAACAAGAGCGTCTACCAGAACGTGGCGTTCGCGCTCGAGGTAATCGGCAAGCCTCGGCGCTTCATCCGCCGCGTGGTCCCCGAGGTCATCGACCTGGTGGGCCTGGAGGGCAAGCACGACCGGATGCCGGACGAGCTGTCGGGTGGCGAGCAGCAGCGGGTCGCGATGGCCAGGGCGTTCGTCAACCGTCCGATGATCCTGCTCGCCGATGAGCCGACGGGCAACATCGACCCGGCGACCTCGATCGGGATCATGAAGGTGCTTGACCGGATCAACAGGACCGGGACGACTGTCGTCATGGCTACCCATGACGCCGCCATCGTCGACTCGATGCGCAAGCGCGTCATCGAGCTCGAGTACGGCAAGGTGGTCCGCGACCAGGTACGGGGGGTTTACGGCCAGGCGTACTAGCCGGGACTCGATAACCGCTTACTTACGGTGTGCCGCACGAGACCACACAGGACTACTGAGGGATGAGATAAGGCCAGTATGCGTTCGAACTTCGTGTTCCAGGAGATCTGGGTCGGGCTGCGCCGCAACCTCACCATGACTGTCGCGCTCATCGTGGTGGTGGCGATCAGCCTGTCCCTGCTTGGCACGGGGCTGCTGTTCGTCAAGCAGGTCGACAGCACGCGGACGTACTGGCAGAGCAAGGTGCAGATCTCGGTCTACCTGTGCACGGCCACCAGCCCCAACCCGGCCTGCCGCGGGGCGGTGACACAGGCCGAGCAGCAGCAGATCTATCAGACGCTGACCGCGATGCCGCAGGTCGAGGACGTCTCCTACGTCTCCCTGTCAGCGGCGTACGCGCAGTTCAAGCACGACTTCGCCGACGACCCGTCCTACGTCTCCACGGTCACGGTAGGCGACGTTCCGCCGTCGTTCGAGGTCAAGCTGCGCGACCCGGCGGCCGACTACAACATCGTCGCCAGCGCGGTGACGGGCGCGCCCGGCGTCGACTCGGTCATCGACGAGGAGACCATTCTCGCCAAGTTCTACCGGCTCCTGGACGGAGCGAGGAACGCGGTCGTGGTCGTGGCGCTGATCTTGATCGTGGCGGCGATCCTGCTGGTGGCCAACACGATCCGGCTGTCCGCATTCAACCGGCGGCGGGAGACCGGCATTATGCGGCTGGTCGGCGCGTCCAATTTCTATATCCAGCTGCCGTTCCTGCTCGAGGGAGTGATCGCCGGCCTGTTCGGCTGGGCGCTCGCCGCTTGCCTGCTGATTGGCGTGAAGTCGCTGCTGCTTAATAACCTGCAGCAGTACTTCAGCTACAACGTGGGCCTGTCCGTTACCGACCTAGTCGAGGTCATTGTGCTCGCGATGGGCGTGGGAGTGCTGCTATGCGGCGTGACGTCGTTCGTGACGCTGCGCCGCTACCTGCGCGTCTAGACGTCCGCGGCCGGGGCGGTTGGCTGGTCCGGGGTCTGACGGTAGCCGCAGGCTGGCTGACAGGAGAGACGTGGCACGCGAGCAGGGAAACAAGGTCATCGCACGGAACCGGCGCGCCCGGCATGACTACGCGATCGAGGACGTCTACGAGGCCGGCATCGCGCTCACTGGCACCGAGGTGAAATCACTGCGCGCCGGCCGCGCGTCACTGGCCGATGGGTTCGGGGAGGTCTCGGGCGGGGAAGTCTGGCTGCATAACGTTCATATACCGGAGTACACGCTGGGCACCTGGACCAACCACGCGCCCAGGCGGACCAGAAAGCTCTTGCTGCACCGGGGAGAAATCGAGCGACTGGTCCGCAAGACATCGGAACAGGGCCTCACGCTTATCCCGCTGTCGTTGTATTTCAAGGACGGCAAAGTCAAGGTGGAGCTTGCGCTTGCCCGCGGCAAACGGACATACGATAAAAGGCAAGACCTGGCCCGGCGAGACGCAGCCAGGGAGGTCGAGCGTGCCCTACGGCGACGACGGTGACTCCGGAGGCGGACGGTGACTGCGCGCTCGCGTGACCGGGGTAGCCATGCTGGGCCACCCCGGTCTTATGGGCTGCCGAGGGGGGCAGGGACGCCCCCGGCTCCGCTTTCCGATCCCCGTGCCCCCGGTCCTGCCGCTGGCCCCGCGGGCGCTCCGGGTGGCCCGGGCGCTCCGGGCGCTGTCGGCATGCCGGACGTACCCGGTGCTCCTTCCCGCGATCCGCGACAGCATGGGGGCGCACCAGGCACGCCGCTGCCGCCTCGTCCCGGTTCGCCGCTGCCGCCTCGTCCCGGCGCGCCGTCCCGACCGGCCGGTTCGCCGCGTCCAGGCGGTCCACCGCGTTCCGGCGGCGGGCCATACCCTGGCGGCCCGCCGCAGGCCGGGGGCCCACCGCACCCGGCCGGTCCGCACCCTGGCGGCGCGCCGCACCCGGCTGGTCCGCCGCACACTGGCCGAAGCAGGCACCGCAAGCCGTCGACACGCCGCGTCCGGATGTCGCGGCGGCAGCGCACGGCCGCCGTGTTGGTGATCGTCGTGGGCCTGCTCACCATCGGCTTCGCGACCGGCTTCGGCAGCGAGGCATCCGCCGAGCCCGCGGTGCAGGCGTTCTTGTTCGACTGGCAACAGGGCAAGTACGCCCAGGCGGCCGCGCTGACCAACGGGAACCATGCCCAGGTGGCCGCGCAGCTCGCCGCGGCCTACACCGACCTCGACGCGACCGACACCTTCTTCGCCATGGACTCGGTCACGCAGCACGGGGACACCGCGGTGGCGGTCTTCAAGGCCACCGTGGACATGGGCGAGGGCGGGAACCAGTGGACCTACACCGGGCGGTTCGGGCTCGCGGTGAAGGGCGGGCAGTGGCTCATCGACTGGGCACCTGAGGTGATCAACCCGAGCCTGGAGCCGGGCGACCGGCTCGCGGTGCTGACCGCGTTCGCGCCGCGTGCCCAGATAGAGGACACCGCCGGCCAGCCGCTGCTGACCGACTCGACCGTCTATCACGTCGGTGTCTATCCGGGCCGCCTGGTCAACGCGGCGCGGACCGCGGAAGAGTTCAGCCAGATCGCCGACCTCAACTCCCAGCAGGTGCTCGGCCAGATCCAGGCCGCGCCGCCGCGCGGGTTCCTGTCGCTGCTGGCGCTCGACCCGGCGGCTTTTCACGCGATATGGCCGCGGCTCGCCAAGGTGCCCGGGCTGAGTTACGTCCAGCGGCCGGAGCGGCTGTTCGACTCGATAGCCACCGAGGTCGTCGGCACGGTCGGGACCGAAGATTCAAGCGCGCTGCGCGCCGAGGGAGCCGCCTACCAGCCTGGCGCCACGGTCGGGCTGACCGGGCTTGAGCAGGCCTACCAGGGCGCGCTTGCGGGCACGCCGACGACCACGGTCCTCGTGGTCAACGCCGCGGGCCGGACCGTGGCGAGGCTGTGGACGTCACAAGGACGCACCGGCATCCCGCTGCGGACCACGCTCGTCAGCCGCGACCAGGACGCGGCGGCGGCGGCACTCGCGGGGCAGCCCGACTCGGGCGAGATCGTCGCCGTTGACGCCGCGAACGGCGGCATCCTCGCGCTTGCCTCCCGCGAGGCCGGGACCGTCGCCCTTCCTCCGGGCGGGGTGCTGAACGCCAGGCTTGAGCCAGGCATGGCCTTCAGCATCGTGTCGGCGGCGGCGCTGCTCGGCGCCGGATACACCGCGAACACGCCCCTGCCCTGCCAGGACCAGGCGAGCCCCGGCGGGTCAGGCCGGTCCTCGTCGGCCACCTTCGCCTCGGACTTCGCCGACGGCTGCGCGGCGGCGTTCGCGGCTATGTCGCAGAAACTGACCCCGGCAGGGCTCGCGGCCGTGGAGCGGTCATTCGGCGTCGGCGCCACATGGAACCTGCACGTACAGGCGTTTTCCGGGTCGGCGCCGACCGCTTCGGACGAGGCAGGCCTGGCGGCGCAGGCGACCGGCGCCGGCGGGGTGCTGATGAGCCCGCTGGGCATGGCCATGGTCGCGGCCGAGGTCGACGCCGGCACCGGCCACGCGCCGGTGCTCGTCACCGATGACCCGCCGGCGACGTGGCAGGCGCCACTGTCGGCGGCCGGGCTGAGCGACTTGCGGCAGTTGATGCGCGATGCGGTGCGCTCGGGTGCCGCGCGCGCCGCCAACGTATCAGGCGAGCCGGTATACGGCCAGGCCGGGATCGTGCAGACCGGCGCGCACTCCTGGCTGAGCTGGTTCGTGGGATACCGGGGCAGCATGGCCGTCGCGGTTCTCGAGACCGGAACCAGCCCGGCCCAGTCGGCCGCCGCGCTGGCCGGCGCCTTCCTGTCGGCGACCGGCTGACAGCTCGATCGGCTGACGGCCCGACGGCCCGACGGCTCGATCGGCTGACGGCCTGACCGGCTCCGCGGCGGCATCGCGAGCGAGCACTCCCTCGGTTGGCGAACAGCGGCCGGATTGTGGCAGACTAAACACCGTGACGACCGGGCTGATTATTATCGGCAGGCGCGTCGGCTCCTAGGACGTCAGGTTCTAGGCGCGGTCAGCGGAAGAAGCTGGCCCGGTGCCGGCGCGCAGACCTCTCGCGTTCCGCGAGGGGTCTTTTTGTTTGTGCGCTGTCGCGCGGCGGACCAGCCTCTCGAGCCAACCCCCAGCACACGGAAGAAACGGACAGCGACGATGGTCGACGACCAGTTCCACGTCTACGACACGACATTGCGCGACGGTGCGCAGCAGGAGGGTCTTAACCTCACGGTTGCCGACAAGCTCGTGATCGCCCGGCACCTGGACCGGCTTGGCGTCGGGTTCATCGAGGGCGGCTGGCCAGGCGCGATCCCCAAGGACACGGAGTTCTTCCGCCGCGCCAGGACCGAGCTAAGCCTGCAGCACGCCCAGCTCGTGGCGTTCGGCTCGACGCGCAAGGCCGGCGTCAAGGCCGCCGATGACCCGCAGGTCGCGGCGTTGCGGGAGTCGCTCGCGCCGATCGTGACGCTGGTGGCGAAGAGCCACGACCGGCACGTCGAGCTCGCCCTGCGCACCACGCTTGACGAGAACCTGAGAATGATCGCCGACACCGTCCGGCATCTGCGGGCCGAGGGCCGCCGGGTGTTCCTCGACGCCGAGCACTTCTTCGACGGGTACCGGTCCAACCCCTCGTACGCTCTGGAATGCGTGCGCGTCGCCGCGGAGGCCGGCGCGGACGTGATCGCACTGTGCGACACCAACGGCGGCATGATGCCGACCGAACTCGGTGACATCGTGCACGCGGTATCCGGGCGGACCGGCGCCAGGCTCGGCATCCACTGCCACGACGACACCGCCTGCGGCGTGGCGAACACGCTCGTCGCCGTGGAGGCGGGCGTCACGCACGTGCAGGGCACCGCCAACGGATACGGCGAGCGGGCGGGGAACGCCAACCTGTTCAGCGTGGTGGCCGGGCTGCAGCTGAAGAAGGGCCGCCCGGTGCT